>NZ_CEZPJD010000364.1:0-7776 GCF_983059655.1 Okeania sp. | reverse complement strand
AGGGAGTAGGGAGTAGGGAGTAGGGGGAAATAATTGATGAATAACAGTGCAATAATTGATTTGATTTTTGATTGTTGGAGATATCTATCTATAGAACCCACGGGAGTAAGATACTCCCACTATTCTCGTAACAAAAATAATTACAATTTGACTTCCTGCTCCCTGTTCCCTCTTCCCTTAATCAGAACTAAAAGCAAAATCCAAAACTTGAATAATAAAATCTACATCTGCTTTTGTAATACAAAGTGGTGGTTTAATCCGTAAAATATTACGATATAAACCTCCTTTACCAATAATTAATCCTAAATCTTTAGATACTTCGTGAATTTGGGATGCAAGTTCAGAATTTGGTTCTTTTGTTTCCCGATTTTTAACTAAGTCAATACCAATCATTAATCCACAACCACGAACATCCCCAATATATTCATGTTTTTCTTGTAAATTATTAAGACCTTTGAGTAAATAATCTCCTACTATAGAACAATTTTGTTGTAAATTTTCCCTTTCAATTGTTTCTAAAACTGCTTTACCTGCTGCACAAGAAACCGGATTTCCAGCAAATGTATTAAAGTGCATTTTTTGAGTAAATGCTTGAGCAATTTCAGGTGTTGTTACAACCGCAGCAAGAGGTAATCCATTTCCAATACCTTTAGCTAAAGTGACAATATCAGGTTTAACATTGTGAAGTTCAAAACCCCAAAAACTTTTACCAGTTCGACAAAAACCAGTTTGAACTTCATCAATAATTAATAATCCTTTTGCCTGATGAACATAATCGGATACTTTCCTTAAATAACCATCTGGATAAACTATTACTCCTCCCATTCCTTGAATAGATTCAGCAAAAAAAGCAGCAATTTTTCCACAGGTTGCATATTGAATTATATTCTGAATTTCATCAGCATATTTATCGGCAACATTATTTTCATTATTATTCCAAGGACCTCTATAAACATCGGCATTTAAAGCATGATGAATCCCAAAATTATGAGGTGGAGAATATTTCCAACTACTTTGAGATGTTAATCCCATCGTATTACCACCCATACCATGATATCCATTGCGGAGAGTAATTACCTCAAAATTTTCAGTATAAACCCTCGCCATTAACATTGCTAAATCATTAGCTTCTGAACCAGAATTAACAAAGTAAACCATTGATAAATCATCTGGCATTTTATCTACTAACATTTTGCTATATTCAGCAATTGTTGGATGTAGATAAAGTGTAGTTAAATGTTGCAATTTTGCTGATTGTTCTTGTACAGCTTTAACCACATAAGGATGACAATGACCAACATTAATTGTTGCTATTCCTGCAAAGGCATCTAAATAACGTTTTCCTGTCTCATCAAAAACGTATTGCATTGAGCCTTCAACAATCATAATTGGTTGTTTATAGTAAGTAGCAACAACTGGATTTATGTATTGTTTTCTTAATTCAATTACTTGTTGCTTTGAAATACCAAGATAGGGAGTAGGTTGATAATTATACGGTGGAATAGATGGTATATTTTGTCTAAGTATTTTGTTAGTCATTATGAAAATATTGTGCTGAAATTTTTAGTAAGCATTCAGCAGTCAGCTATCAGCAATCAGCTATTGCTTTTAGTTTGAAATAAAAGCTTTACTAATTGAGTCAGAATTAAATTTTACTATAAAAGCTGGCTGAAACAGTCTATACTCATTAAAACCCTCTTATGAAAGCTGAGAGCTGACTGCTAATAGCTGTTTGCGCAGCATTCCGCAGGAAATGCTTACTAATTTTTTAAGTAAGTATAATATTTTCCTGGCTTGATATCTTTCTCTATAAACCCTGCTTTTTCTAACATCATTTTACAGGTTTGATAACTGATTAATTTAAGTTTTACTGTTTCTTGCGCTAATAACTTTTCATTTTGATAAAAAAGATAATTGAGAAGAGCATAATGTTCATTTTCAATTAATTCAGTAGTGGCAATTTTTTTATGAACAATACCATTATCCAATTCTACTAAACTATTTCCATAAGCATTGGAACAACTAATTATTAGTAGACCTCCTGGTTGAAGATGTTTAGCAACACAATTAAAGCTTTTCTGTATATCTTCAGAACTAAAAATATGACTACCAAGCATTATTTCGGATTCAGTATTAAGAAACGTCCAAGCACCACCACGAGAGTAAGCAACATCGAATTTTTTACCAACATCTAATTCAGAAACACTTTGACAATATAAATCAACTTTTCCTCCTAATCTTTGTCGAGCTTCTTCTAGTAAAGGTTCACTGGTATCAATTCCAGTTATTTTATATTTAGGTTCAATTTCCAGTAAATTTTCTACTATTAAACCAGTGCCTATTCCGATATCTAATAAATCTCTAGCTTCCCCTATAACTTGAGCAAGTTGAGTAGCAATTTGATCGTAGTTCCTATATTGTGGGACACATTGATCGTAAAATTTAGCAAGTCCTTGATATTGATCGTTCATTTCCTACAAAAGTATCTAAATAATATTTACCTGTTTCATCAAAAACATATTGCATCAAACCTTCAACAATCACAATGGGTTGTTGATAGTAAGTATTCAGCCGTCAGCTATCAGCCATCAGCTATTGCTTTTAGTTTTAGATAAATTAGATAAAAGCTTTTGAATTATAATTTATACTACGCCTAAAAGCTGGCTTTAAAGTCTATATTAATAAAACTCTCTGCTTTTACAGCTAATAGCTAAATGCTTACGGTAGAAACAACTGGATTTATTATATATTGTTTTCTTAATTCAATTACTTGTTGCTTTACAGGAATCACTGTACCAATAACTCATAGATCTGCTCCAAAAATGTTTGGCATAACCTTCGCTAATCCCTGTACTGCTTTCTCTATACAGCAGAGAAGGGGAATTGTCAACCACATAAAATGTATGACCTCGCTCGTCTTGATAGATTGGATTTCCTATTTTAGTTGCACGAGTACCTTGAATTGCTCTACCAGTATCTGCTGCTGCATCAATAATCCAACCTGTAGATTTCATGGAATCAAGCATTTCAAAAGTAACAATGGGTGCATCTCCTTGAGCAATTTCCACTGTATTGATAAAAATATCATAATCTTTAAATTCTTGTCGCATTAGATCGACATTACTCCGGCGACGCAATATAGGTTCAATTCCTTTAGGAGCCAAATATTTCAAGACGCCATAAGCCACATTTCCGGAGCCAAATACTGCTACTCGATCATTCTGGCTAATTCCACCTCGCAACATAATGGCTTGCATCATTGAGGCATAACCTGCGAATATGTGATTTTCTTTTAAAAAATCTCTTGGAGTATTCAGAGTTTCTATTTTTCCTTGAGTAATACGGATAGAGATGTCATTCCCAATATCAAATAGTCGCAGATTTTTCGGTTCAGCACAGTATTCTCGAAAATGTCCTCCTGATGCACCAAACGGATGAATCCAACCTACAAGAGTTTGATTCTCTCTAAAATATTGATAATCTTGGGGTTGGGGAACTTTAATGCAGTAAATTACATCAGCCCAAGCAAATAGACTTTCGCGAGAATAACCAGCACCTTCTCCATAAGCTGCATCAAGAATATCTAAAGTTTCCCCATAACCTTCTTCAAATCTGCGTTCATCCTCTGGACTACAGTAGGATAAATGTTGTAGTAATAAACCGACTCTTTTTTCATTAGGGAAACTGGGTTTAATGTAGCCAATTTTCATGGTATTTTTTAGTTATTATGAAAATATTGTGCTTAAATTTTTAAGTAAGTATAATATATTCCTGGGTTAATATCTTTTTCGATCAACCCTGCTTTTTCTAACATCATCTTACAGGTTTGATAACTGAGTAATTTAAGTTTTAGTGTTTGCTGTGTTAATAACTTCTCATTTTGATAAAAAAGATAATCAAGAATAGCATAACGTTCATTATCAATTAATTCAGTATTCGCAATTCTTTTATGAACAATACCATTATCCAATTCTACTAAGTTATCTCCATAAGCATTAGAAGAACTAATGATTAGTAGACCTCCTGCTTGAAGATGTTTAGCAACACAATCAAAGCTTTTCTGTATTTCCGCAGAACTAAAAATATGACTGGCGAGCATTGTTTCCGATTCATAATTAACAAACGTCCAAGCACCACCACGAGAATAAGCAACATCAAAATTTTTACCAATATCTAATTCAGAAACACTTTGACAATATAAATCAACTTTTTGTCCTAATCTTTTTTGAGCTTCTTCCAATAAAGGTTCACTGGTATCAATTCCAGTTATTCTGTAGTTAGGTTCAATTTGCAGTAAATTTTCTACTATTAAACCAGTACCTATTCCTATATCCAATAAATCTCTACCTTCCCCTATGATTTGAGCAAGTTCGGTAGCAATTTCATCATAGTTTCTATTTTGTTGGACAAACTTATCATAAAATTTAGCAAGTTCTTGGTATTGATCGTTCATTTGTTCAATTTATCCTATTTAAAAATTATTTTTTTTCCTAATTTAATTCTTTAGTCCATCTATTCAACTTTTTCGGAGTTGGAGTATGAATATAACCATGTTTTTTAGATAAAAACTTTGCCCCTGTTTCTGTCCCCATTTCTGTAATTATTCTAGCAAAACCAGCATTTTTAGTTACTTGATGAACTTTATCAACAATGGAATTCAGAACCTCATGACGGAATCTTGGGTGTAATTCGATAGTAAACATCCAACCTAAATCACAATCTTCTTTCCCTTCTGGTTTATAAGTAGGAATAACAAAAAAGGCTCCCAGAATATTATTATCTAAGTCTAGTGAAATAATATGTTTTATACCTTCTTGTTCGGGTTCCCTAAGATTTTTTAAAGTATGTTCTGCTGGACGAGTCCTGACAAAATTATCATTAAACTCTGAATCTGCAAATACTCTGTATAATATTGCGTCAATCTCGTCCCAACGATTGAGAACAAATTCACTATCGACAACTTCTATTTTATAATCTCTTTTTGATTTATTTAACTCAACTTTTTTGTTTTCTTTGAACATATAATTTGTTTTTTTGTTAATTTTACTCCTGTCAATAATTCCTAGAAATCCTGATGATATAAGATCATTAATATACCAAGTTATATCATGTCTAATTAATTAATATTACTAAATCGTTTGGAAAAACTGTCGATCGCCTTTTGTAAGTCCTCTTCTGTGAGAGACTGTAATATACTGAAAGTAAATGGTTGTTGATTAATATATTGTAGATAAGACCCACTTAAATATGGTAAAGATTGAGATTGATTTATCAGATAAGCTTGAAAAAATGCTAAATTTAGTGCCTGCATAAAAGGATAAGCTAAATTAGGATCGGGACCCATTAATTTGATTGGTAGTTCTAGAGAAACTTCCTCTTCTTCTTCTTCTAAACCAATAAATGAAAAGTGAGTTGCTGGTTCACTAATAACTAAATATTTTTCTTTAGTAGTTAAGCTGATGAATGGATAAATTTGCTCTGGAATGGGTGGAGCAAAAATATCTCTAGTACTAGCAACAATCATCAAAGGTATTGCAATTTTACTAATTTTTTCAGGTCCAAATACACCACTACTAATTGGATTTATTACGATAGCTGCTGTGATACGTTCATCTCGTAAATTGTTAGTTATTTCTGCTGGTAAATTACTGGTTTGACACTGTAATAATAGAGATAAATTAAAGATAAATTTAGTATCTTCAGATTGGCAATCTTTTCGTAGATCTTCTAAGTCTAGGGGAGCACCTGCAAGACTTAAAGCAGTATAACCACCAAAAGATTGACCTACTATTCCCACTTGTTTAAAATTTAGCTGACCTCGCCAAATTGGATCGGAGTCTATTTTTGCCTCTAATTCATCCAGTAAATATTTAATATCTAGTGGGCGATTAATAAATTCCATTCCATCTACAGGTGTGCTAAAACCTGCAAAGAAATTTTCAAGTTTTTCTGCACTTGAACCAATATGTTCTGGTACTATTACTGCAAAGCCATGAGATACTAAATGTTCGGCAAGATAGGCAAAGCTATTTATGTCTGAACCTAAACCATGAGAAATAACTATCACAGGAATTAATTTATTTCCAGAACTTTTGGGCAGATAAATATTTGCTGGAGAAGAGCGGTCGCGATTAGGATTTATAAAGGTAATAGATTGTTTTTCCCATCTTATATTGCCTGGTTGTCTTAAATCTGGAAAATTATTAAAATCAACTTTCTTCTCACTAAGCGATCTTTCTTGAGCTTGATTTTGTAGCTCTACTACAATCAAGCGTTCTTCTACAAATCTTCTGATTAATTCTTCAGTTAAATTGATACCTTCTTGAAGTTCTATTAATAAATCTCCAGGAAAATTTTTCAACACATTAATAATAGTCAAACCATCTGGTTCTTCAATAGCTAACTGGAAAGCTGTTTGGAGAGCTTCACTACCATTTTTATTTTCTCCAGTTTTCAGGATTTTACCTAATCTTTTCAGGATTTCTTGTCCTGCTGGTTCTTCCATAAATGTGTTGACAATAGTAGGATTAACGTCAAAACGGTTTTGAAAAAGTTCTCTGAGTTCTTGTTTTTGCTTTTTCAGAACTGTCTGTATTTCTTTTGTTTCATCTGTTGTGAGCAACTCAGAATAAAAACTAAATTCTTCGCTAAATTCTCCTTCTTTAGCAAACCTTTCGATAGATTCAATTGGTATTTTTAATTGAAAAGGTGGCAGAGAAACTACGATTGGATCTGTAATATCGAGAGCAGGGATAGAAATTATAAGATTTTCGGCAGCAGAGGCAGAAATAGTGGTAAAAATAGGTGATAATATAGTTAGTCCAGCAATCAATATCGAATTATTTTTATACTTCTTAAATAAAATTAATTTTTGTTTAATATTATCGCTATTTGTCTGCTGTACTTGAGCTATTTTAGCACCCATAAAATTGAGAAATTTCTGGGAAAGTTCTTTTGCTTTTAAGCAATTAAATACCATTAATAACTCCTATTAAACTCAAGTATATAAATTCATTGTGCCACAAAATTATCATTTCATCTATAGCAATATGATTTGAGTTGTGAGATGTTGAAAACTTTTAGGGAACAGGGAACACCGGAGCTGGGAACAGAGAAGAAGAAAAAAACGTATCATATGAATATCATAATTGATATATTCCATACTTTTAAGGAACACCTCAATTCTCACAACTGATTCCTGATTGCTATATATGCAGGAATTAGAATAGAGAGGTCGATCCACAAGTATTATTTTTTTAAGTTATCCTAATATGATATGGCAATTCCCACACTTATGAGGTACAAAATTTTAGGTTTGAGGGAATAGGGAACAGGCAATCAAAAGACAAAAAGATAACTGTACCTCACGACTTTGGAAAACGCTATAGATAAAAAGTATCATTATTCTACGAACAAAAGAAAAACTTGTAGTTATACCAATTTGACAAAATATGCCTATATAGCGCTACGCGCTAGGGAACAGGGAACACCGGAGCTGGGAACAGCCGACTTTCAAAGGCTTTCAGGATTTAGAAATGTCCTAACCTTAATGCGTAGTGCTATATTCATGGAAGAGTCATTTCAGTCATAGCAATTCTCATACTGGTGAGGTACAAAATTCATTGGTTTTAGGTAACAGGCATGGAACAGAAGACAAATAAAGATACAGTGTGCCTCACTAGGCTGGGAAACGCTATATTAGTTGTCAAAATCATTGTACCTACAGCGCTTTTCATTTGAGTAGACCACAAAATTATTTTTGGCACTTAGAGCAGG
>NZ_CEZPJD010000363.1:0-7788 GCF_983059655.1 Okeania sp. | reverse complement strand
ATTCAATCCTCTCGGTTTTAACCAGAGGTAATTATCAATTATCCATTATCCATTATCCATTAATGAAAATTAGACTATATTATTTAGAATCTCTTGTGGTGTTGTAAATGCAATTGCAGCTATACTGTCTCCATTTGGTGCAAACACCTCATAGCTGGGTACTACATTGCCGACATTAGTCTGGAATTCTTCATCTAGTATTCTTCCTACTTGTGCTATGTCCGTTCCTGAAGGTAATAGTGAGATGACATCATCACCACCTAATATAATTTCTCTTATAACTATGTTTTCTGGTGTTAAATTACCTAAAAGTGTTAATCTATCACCCTCTGAAGGATCAAAATCTAGAATTATATCCCGTGCATTAGTACTACTATCATCATCTAACAGTGCAAATGTATCAGCGCCTTCTCCTCCAAACACTACATCTCCACCTCTGTCACCAAACAATAAGTCATTCCCAGAATCACCAACTAATAGATCGTTATCTTTCCCTCCTCTCAATGTGTCGTTACCAGCTCCTCCAAAAATCTGATCTTGTTCATTATTACCATTAGCTTCGTCGTTACCACCTTCTAAAAATATTTGGTCGTTATCTTTGCCACCTAATATAACTTCATTACCACTTGAGCCAGTAAGAGTATCAGCTCCTCTCAATGCAAAAATACTAAAGCCAGATTGCAATTCTCCTGTTAATAAAGTACGGCTATCAGGGCCGTCTGTTAAGATAATATCCATTTTTTATTTTTCCTACTTTTTTTACACTGCTTTTCGACAGAAAAGGTTTGTTTAAGAGTAACTAAATTTGAGAGAATAATTTTGCCCCAAACGGATTTTGTTTTGCCATTTATGGAATTATCTCACTGACTACTGGATTGATCATAGTCTGGTAGATTTACTTCAACATTTCGTAATGGATGAAAACTATATGCCAAAATACTAATTAGTATGCTACAGCAACTAATTAGTGATATCTGAAGCGCTATGCCAGCACCAGCACCAGTACCAAATACACCACCAAATATTCCAGCTAAGTAACCATCCGTTTTCATCGCTGGTTCAAATATGTTATCAGCTAACACACCACTAACTGCGATACCTACTGGAGCAATCATTTGGGCTATTAGGTAGCGTGTAGCAAACACTTTTCCCTGGATAGCAGGCTCTACTTTAGAGAGCCAAATTGCTTGATTGAAGCTACCAGGCCACGGTACAAAAAAACCTGCTGAAACTGCTGTTGGTATCCAGATAAAAGATGTTCGCCCCAACGCTAATATTATTTTGGTAAATTCTTCGAGTCCACTGCTAAATAAGAGACCGTTAACCTTTAACTTTGGACCTCCCCAAAGAGTTAGAAGTATAGCACCTAGTGATGCACCTACTCCGAAAGCCATTTGTATGCTGCCAAGTATTACTGTGTTATTATTACTACGGGCTAAGAACATGGCAGCTAGAAGTGATGGTCCAGAAGCTCCCATTAGAAAGTTAGAAATTACCATAAAGCTGATCAGAGCTAACAACCCCTTTCTCTGAAAAATATAACGGAAGCCAAATGTTAACTCCTGCCAATGCCAATTTTTACCACCAGAGTTTTCTACTTCAGGAGTCTTAGGTTGAGGAATATGTATGAACGACAGAATACTAACAGCAACAATAAAACTCATAATGTCAACAAAAAGAATTCCTGTCAAACCAATTAAAGGGTAAAAAACTCCCGCACAGGCAGGACTTAAAACCAAAGAGATACTCAACTTAATTGACATCATTGCCGAACATCTGGAATAATGCTTTTTTGGCACAATTGTGGACATAGAAGCAGAAAAAGCCAGACGTTGCAAATAACCAAATAACCCTTTAATAGCTACTGTCAAGTATATATGCCAGATTTCTAAGTTATTGCTCAGAAATAGTAGTAGGATAGCAATTGTGGATAATCCTGCTATTATATCGCCTAAAATCATCAGTTGTTTGCGATTACAACGATCTACTAATACTCCAACAAAAGATGATGCAACTAATGTAGGTATCTGGGAAAAGAGGAAAATTAAGGATAAAGGTGTTGCTTTACCTGTTAATTCCCATGCCCAGATTGCGATCGCAAAGTTGGTCATTTCTGAACCAATAGCTGATACTAATTGACCTACCCATATTGTGAGGAAAGTACGGAGGCTACTAGATGTTTTTTCAGACTCTGTGGTAGTCATGTATTTGCTATTTTATTTGTATATTGAACTCTATACTCTATTTCAAAAAAAAACTATCAAGCATCTCTATACAAAAAAATAGGAAATAGGAGGCAAGAATTGATGATTTATAGATAATAATTGATTTTATTTTTTTTATAAGTTTATTGAAAGAAAAACATAAGAAGAAACTTGCGATGCGAGAATCTCAAACAACCAAGTTAATTGAATTATGAATTATATCATGTCCGGATAATTAACGATCAAAAAAGTTTTTGTTTGTAGTAGGGCTAAAGCCCTTGAGATATCTATATTAGGGCTAAAGCCCTACTGCGAGCTGTAATTATAACTATTCAACCGGACATGATATTACTGCTTGATTTGACCCTCAATCCAAGTGCCTTCTACTTTTGTACCATCAGCAAAAGTATAGACTCCTTCACCATGTTTTTTGCCGTTTTTAAATTCTCCATTATAGCTTTCGCCATCTGCATATTTGCAAACAACATTACCATTAAAATTACCATCTTTTAGTTCGCCTTCACAGCGATCGCCATTAGTAAAGTTATAGACTCCTCTACCATCCATCCTGCCATTCCGAAATTCTCCCTCATAACTATTGCCATCGGCAAAATTCAGAAGTCCTTGGCCGTCGGGTTCTCCATTCTTAAATGCTCCGTCATAACGGTTGCCATTGGGATATTCTCGCAGACCTTTGCCATGAAATTTACCATCTTGGAATTCTCCTTCATAGCGACCACCAGCTGCAAATGTATATACCCCTGTACCATTGTATTTACCATTAGCAAATTCTCCCTCATAGCGATCGCCATTTGCTAAAGTATAAACTCCTTTTCCATCCCTCTGACCATTACGCAACTGTCCTTCATATTTATTTCCCGTAGAATATTCACAGTAACCAGTGCTATTCAACTTTCCATTTGTTACCTCTCCTTCGCAACGGTCTCCTTTAGCAGTGATAAACGCACCTTTCCCACTAGGTTGACCTGCTTGAAAATTTCCTTCATAACGGGTACCACTAGCAGAAATGAAAGTACCTTTACCATCTAATTTTCCATTCAATACTTCTCCCTCATAGCGATCGCCATTGGCAAATTCCCAAACCCCAGTACCATTAAATTCACCATCTCTAAATTCTCCCTGATAACGACCGCCATCAGCAAAAGTATATGTTCCTTTACCGTCCGGTTTACCATCAACAAAGTTGCCTTCGTAGCTAGCACCATCAGGATATTTGCAGACTCCCTGACCGTTTAATTTACCATTTTGGACATTTCCATCACAGCTAGTACCATCGGGAGAAGTAACTTGTTCAGCAATTGCAAGCTGGGGTAGGATGGCAAAACTTGTGACATAGCAACTAGAAGCTGCCAATAAAATAATTCCTAGTTGTTTTTTGATTAAATTGATCGTTTCAATATTAATAAAATTGATTTTCATAACTAATTTAGTAACTTAATCTATTGACTATTGATTATTGACTATTGACTACTGACTATTGACTACTGAAATAATTATCTCAACCGAAATTTAAGAGTAACTAGAACTCCTATTTTCCCTCCATCTTTTGGGTCTAATTTCCATCCTTTAACTGCTTCTATTGCTGCTTCATCTAGGATAGAATGACCACTAGATTTTTCTATGTAAACATTCATTACACTACCGTCAAAATCAATATCAATTCTTAACTTGGGGTTCCCCTCTAATCCTTGTTCCCTAGCTAAATTAGGATAACTTGGGTCAGGACAGTCAATGCAGGATACACCACCGGAACCAGAACCGGAACCAGAACCGGAGCTAGGTTTTGCCGGTCTCTCTCTTGAACTACCAGAACCTTGTAAAGGCGACCCCACTGCTGCTAGTTCGCCACTACCAGGGTTGCCCGAATTGCTGCCAGTACCATCTTCAAAATTACCAAGACTGCTCAACGCATCTCCAATGCCTGAATTGGACTGACCACTGGCAGTAGGTTGAGTTCCTACTTCTCCTGGTAATGATGGGCGAGAACCTTCTCCTGTATTATCAGAACTCAGGGGCGATCCAAACTGACTATTGCTACTACCAGGATTAGCAGAATTTGTAGCTACATCTCCAAAACTACTTTGTTCGCTGAGGGAACTACCAATATTTGAGTTAGATTGACTAAAACTAGGTTGAGTTCCTACTACTGCGGGAGGTCTTGTCGGTGCAGACCTTTCTGTCTCAATAGGACTTGATAGAGAACTTTCTGCATTACTAATGTCACTAGAAACATCCTCAAAGCTACTTTGTTCGCTCAGAGAACTGCTCAGGTTTGAACTAGGTTCACTAAAGCTAGGTTGAGTTACTTCTGCAACTTCTGGTTTTGGTACTTCAGGAGGAATATTAGCTTCTACTGGTGATGAAAAGGAGTCTGATGCTGTTTCGGGAGTAGATGTACTGTCTGGTTGCACCTCTGCTATGGAGTCTGGAGAAAAAGCTGCTACAGACGGGTTTGGTTGAGCAATAGGTTCAGCAACAACAGGTTCTGGTTCCGGTAATGGTTCTAACTGTTGGGGTTGCTCGATGGGTTCCAGTGCTGTTTCTGTTGGTTGTTCGGGAGAAGAAGGTTCTACTGTTTCTGATATTGCTGTTTCTGTCGGTATTTCAGGAGGTACTATCTCCTGGGGTTGGGCAATAGCTGTTTCTAATGGTTCTGGGGGTATAACCTCTTGTTCTTCTACTTTTTCTTCAACTTCTGGTTCCTCTACTTTTGGTTCCTCTACTTTTTCTTCAACTTCCTGTTCTGGTGGAACTTCTTCCGGTTCTTCTACAAAAATTAGTTCGATTGAATCTTCCTCTTGTTCAGGGGGTCTATCCAATATTCCACTAATCGCTAATGCAAGAACCCCTGCATGGAGGATAGTTGAACACAACAAACCATAAATGACGAACTTCCTAACAGTTTGTCTATCTTTTTGCTGCTGTTCTATACAAGTAGTTGAAAGACTCATTTTTATTTAATTAATAATTTAACTTAATGTCTCCTCAAAATGTTGAAAATATAGATAGTTGATTAGGGCGATAATTTATCTGATAAATTAATTTTATATTTTTGGTTCAAACTAAGGTAAGTTACTAAATAAACATCTCCAAAAATAAAAAATAAAATCAATTATTACCCAGAAATTATCAATTATTCTTCCCTGTTCCCTGTTCCCTGTTCCCTGTTCCCTGTTCCCTCTTTTCTGGAGATATCTAATAATTATCAATTATTCATTAATAATTAGATATTCTTTTCATTATCCATTATCCATTGTTAATTATCAATTTTTGAATAGCTACTTTGGTTTTTTAGTGGCGATCGCCAATTTGACTTCATCTATCCGTCGTAGTCGGTCCATAACTGCCACTACATCACCATGATCTACCTCTTCATCCGCTTTTATTGTGACTATAGATTTTTGATTAGGCAATACAAGTTGACGTACTGCTTTTTCCAAAACATCTATTTCTACAGGTTCGCGGTTCAGAAATATTTTTCCGGCTTCATCGATCGTTACAGTTATTTGTTCAGTTTGTTGAAGTTGAGATGTAGCAGCTTTTGGTAAATTAACTGGCAAACCCTCTGAACGGGTTAAAAACAAGGTAGAAATGATAAAAAAGGCCAATATAGAGAATATAACATCAATCATTGGCAAGATATTTATCTGAGGCGTTACATCTATATCGTCATCAATTAAGCGCATAATATCGGTTTTTAAATTTCTAAGTTTTTATTGATTTTTAATTTTATATGTAAAAACAGCCAAATTAATTTGCTTGATTACACGCCAGATTGAGCTTTTTCTAATGATATATTTGCTGAATTATTTAGATTAAAATCTCCTTTTTCATAATGAATTCTATATAGCAGTTCAAGCTGACCGCCATATTCTTGAATTAAAGCTACTTGTCGTTTATAAAATCCTCGAAACATATTGCTAAATACAAGGGTGAAAATAGCTACTACTAATCCTAATACTGTAGATGCTAAAGCTTCACTAATACCACCCGTTACTCCCGCGCTACTACTACCGCCAACATCGCCTATGTTTAATGAAGAAAAAGAGGTAATTAATCCTAAAACAGTTCCTAACAAACCAAGCAGAGGAGCAACGTTAATAATAGTATCAAATATAGTGTTAAAACGACGGAGATTAGGAAGTTCTGCTGACGCTGCACTTTCTAGAGCTAGGCGTATTTCATCTGGTGTTGGTTGCTCTAGCTCTAAAGCTTCCAGAAAAATGCGAGCAATAGGTAAGTCAGCGTTCTTCTGAAGTATACTTAGAGCAGTATAAGCATCTGTTTTATATATTTTAAGTACCTTTTGAACTACTAGGTTTTGCCGTCGCAAAACTTTAAACCAAAATGCACTACGCTCTATAACTAGGGCGATCGCTAAAAGAGAAAACATTAATAGTGGCCAGGCAACAATGCCAGCATTTGTAATAAATTGACTAATTTGCATTAAATCTATAATTCATTAGTAGTTATGGACAAAAACTAAATTTAATCTAGGTTTAGCATATACCTAATATAGCTAATAAATAGGAATTTATCTTAATAATTTTTTTGATTAGTCCTGAAAAGTCGGATATTTATAGCAATGTGCGCTGGCATATTTACAAATTGCAGGAAGTGTCCAATAGCTAAAAGTCTTATATGATAAGCTTTTTATTCCCCCTGTTGCCTGTTGCCTATTGCCTGTTGCCTGCGCGCAGCGCTATATAATTCGGCGTTGCTGATTCTAGGTATGATTTTGCCCCCCTAACCCCCCAACTTTGGCAGGGCTGTTTCATTCTCGATTGACACGGGGACACGGAGACACGGAGACACCGGGATAGAGGCTTTGAACTTATGATTAAAAGTTGATTTTTCACCATTTTCGTCAGAGCAAAAGGGACGCTTATTGGCGCTCAAAATTGGCAAATTTTGGTGAATTTCACTGTCCCAAAATCCCCTCATCTCTCGTTCTCCCGCGCATCGTTAATTTACAAGACTTTGAAACAGCCCTGCCCAACTTTGGGGGGAATAAAACTCTCAAAGTACCCCATTTTTGGGGGATGCACGGGGGCTTGACTAGAACCAAACAATCGCACATTCATACTTCAATTCAACAACACCTATAATTCTTACCAAAACTATACTACTAAAATTACTTGATAATCTTTGATAGCGATTACAAAGCTTGCCATGTTAGAGTCGATCGTTGATACTAATTGACCTCCCCAAATTTATGAAGAAATTTTGCCAGCTCTTCGGTCGTCTTTGTGACGTTTTTACGGTCATATATTCACATGGTATTTAATTTAATTTTTGTTTGTAATTGAACTTAATGATTATTTGATTTTAAGTATTCCCACTGATATTCTAATGATTTTTTCTTAAAAAATGACTTAAAATTGAGAAGAAATCCGTTTTAGGCAAGAAATCCGTTTTAGGCAATATTTATGTATATGATTATATATATATGATTTATAGCGTTTCCCAAAGTCGTGAGGTACAGTTAGTTATCTTTTTGTCTTTTTATTCCCTGCTCCCTGTTCCCTGTTCCCTGTTCCCTGTTCCCTGTTCCCTGTTCCCT
>NZ_CEZPJD010000362.1:0-7798 GCF_983059655.1 Okeania sp. | reverse complement strand
TGAATATTTTTTTGATTTTGAATTAATCATTAGTTGCTTTTGATTTATCTGAAGCACTCCAACATCTAGAGAAAGAAAAGTAGGTTGCTCTGAGCTGAGTCTTTCTAGACTTTTGAGATTCTACTATTGCGTATGAAAAAATAGTGATGAATATTTTTTTGATTTTGAATTAATCATTAATTGCAGTTTGTTTGTCTATCTCCCCCACTCCCCCACTCCTGACTCCTAATTTAAAATCGACCCCCCCATCATCTTCTGATACCGCCATTCCAACTCCCTCCTCAATAGAGGCCAACTCTTCAAACTTTCATCCTTCTCCATCACCCGAAAAGCAGCACCCCGCGCCAATTCCAAAACCTCCTGGTCTTCAACCAAACTCGCCAAAGCAAAATCCGGCAACCCAGACTGCTTCGTTCCCAAAACCTGACCTGGCCCCCGTAAACGCATATCCATTTCAGCAATAAAAAATCCATCCTGAGACTGCTCTAAAACTTTCAAACGTTCCGTAGCATCAGTCGAACCCGCACCCCTCATCAACAAACAATAAGACTTATGGACACCACGCCCCACCCGTCCCCGCAACTGATGTAACTGAGATAAACCAAACCTTTCTGCATTTTCAATCAACATTACTGTGGCATTCGGTACATCGACCCCCACTTCCACCACAGTTGTAGATACTAAAATCTGAGTTTCATTATCCCGAAATGTACTAATTGCTTGGTCTTTTTCTACACTTGTCATTTTGCCATGAAGTAAACCTATTTGAAATTCTGGGAAAACTTTTTCTGCTAACTTTTGATGTTCTTCAACTGCGGATTTTACATCCAATTTTTCTGACTCTTCAACCAAGGGTAAAACTACATAAACTTGTCTTCCTTGAACTATTTCTCGGCGGATTAAATCGTAAGCTTTTTTACGTTGTCTTCCAGTTAAAGTAGTTGTTTGAATTGGTTGCCTTCCTGGGGGTAATTCGTCTATTTGACTAACATCTAAATCTCCATGTAATGTCAAAGCTAAAGTTCTGGGAATGGGGGTAGCTGTCATTGCTAAAAAGTGGGGAGATTCTCCTTTTTGTTGTAACTTTGCTCTTTGTTGAACCCCAAATCTATGTTGTTCATCTATTACTACTAAACCTAATTTGTGAAAATTTACTGCTTCTTGAATAAGGGCATGAGTACCGACTAATACAGGTAATTCTCCGGTCTCAAGTTGAGAGTGAATTTCTCGGCGTTTTGCTACTTTTGTCGAACCAGTTAATAGTTCAACTGGCAAATGTAAAAGATTAAACCAAGCAACTAATTTTTTATAATGTTGTTCTGCTAAAACTTCTGTTGGTGCCATTAAAGCTGCTTGATAACCAGCTTGAATTGCTGCTAACATCGCCACAACTGCTACTACAGTTTTTCCTGCTCCTACATCTCCTTGTACTAATCTTTTCATTGATTCAGGTTTTTGTAGGTCATTAAGTATTTCATTCACTACTCTTTTTTGAGCATTAGTTAATGCAAATGGCAGGAGTTTATAGAATTGCTCAATTAATTTTCCTGTAGTTGGTAAAGCTATTCCTGTTTCTACTTTTTTTTGCAGTTGCCGACGTTTCAATAATCCTAATTGTAGGTAGAAAAATTCATCAAAAACTAAACGACGACGTGCTGCTGCTAAACAATCTCTATCTGTAGGAAAGTGAATATTTTTAATAGCATTTTTTAAATCTATTAATTGATATTGATTTAGCAATCCTTCAGGCAATGTATCTGACAATTGTTCTGCTGTTGGTAAAACTTTAAATATTGCTCGTCTCACAACATCTGCTCCTACTCCATCTGTTAAGGGATAAACTGGTACTAAACGACCAACTTTCATGGATTCAATTTGACCCCCTTCACTATCAAGAACTTCTATTTCTGGATTATCTAAATTTTTGCCATATTTGTTTTCTTTAACTAAACCTGAAGCAGCTACTGTTGCCCCGACTGGATAAATTTTTTTCTGCTGCATTTGCCAACCTTTATTACTAAATCTAGGTCCGGCAAAAAAGCGACTTATTTTAATTTGACCTGTAGCATCTGTAAGAGTAAGTTCAAGAATAGTTAATTTCTTATTTTTAGGGCTAGAAAAACAATTGAACCGTTTAACTTTGCCAATTATTGTAACAGTTTCTCCAGGTTCCAAGTCACGAATATTTACTTGACGAGCATAATCTATATGGTCTCTTGGGTAATAATAAAGTAATTCTCTAACTGTATATAATCCTAATGTCGCTAGGCGATCGCTGTTTCTTTTACTAATATCTTTGACTTCTGTTAATGGTTGTTCTACATCAAGTTTATCGCTATATTTTTTTGGAGTAACAGAACTTTGTTTTAGTCTTTCTTGAGTTTTTTCTTTTGGTTGAATTATCTCTTTTTTTATTGTTTCTTCCGGCTTTACTCCTTCAGAAATATATTGCATTTTTTGTAAAAAATATTTAGTTGTTTCTAGTAAATTTTGCCGCTCTTCTCTGGTCATTTCTGGATAACTGACAAATTTATTAGATATCTCCTGAAATTGATTTTGATAACCTTGTAATATTATTGGTGGTTGTCTTAAACTGATACTTAAAAAGTCATTAAATATATATTGTTTTCCCTGGATATTTTGCAAACCATATTGTATTTCTACTGACAAAGCTTTTTGTAGTCTTTCCCAGTCAATATTTTCTCTTTCATTATTCATGGCAAATTATTTATGTAATATTTTCTTAGTCGCTAATTTATAGAAATTCACACTTAAATAAATCAGGATTTACGCAAATTGACTGTTCAACCACCATATGTAGGGGCGTTAACGATAGTTATGCGAAGCAAATGGCATTGGCGCTCCGCCAAGCTCCACTAACGTCCTCCCCATAAGTAGAATCTTTGCGTAAGTCCTGTCAATATCAGCATTAAATTATTTTGACTTTTTTTATTTTACTTACTTTAATGAAGCGACCAAAAAACCTTCGTCCTTCTACTCATCTTTACTTCTTCTTTCTTCCCTCCTGACTACTGACTCCTAATTCAGCAATTAATAATTAATAATCAATAATTACCTCTTATTAAAACGGATAGGATTGACTAAAAAGATTTTTTTTTATTATTCTTGGTCGATTGGATTTGGCGCAATATGGTTCATTTAAGACGAAAACTTCTATGATAAGTACCTAGAAAAAATTAATTGTGCATTTTTGATTACTTTTTCATAGAGCTATAAAAGAATCAACAACAAATTTATATACAAATAATTTTGTCTACTTACTTATGAAATGATTAGATAGGCTTTTCAGACTACAGAACTGCAAAAAAAATCCTTAACTGAACCGTATAGGGATATGGCGAGGAAACCTCGCCATCCCTCGACCACTTTATCCCCTTAAAAGAGTCGGCTTCAAGGCGTAAATTGTTGAATGAATAATTATTAACTATCACATCTTAATTATTAATTATTCATTATTAATTATTCATTATTCTTCATACCAACTAGAACGCCATGCTGACTCTGCTTCTATTACAGCTCGTTCGCGTTGCTTTTTACGATATTCTCGTTGCAGTTGATTAAGCCTTCCTAAAAGGTTACGAATTTTATTACGCCAGGCACTAACATTAATATCAGTAAATTCTATTTCAGATAACCTGAGATTTACTGCCATAACTTTAGTAACTCTAGGTTTTTTTTCCTCTTCTGGATCTTCTGCTTCAATTAATAAGTTTAATAAATTAGGTTTTCCACCTAAAGGGGTATCGCCTGATTCCATTTTTGTTGCAGCTTCTAAAACTTTTTTCGGTATTTTTTTTGGTAGTATTTCTGCATTTTGAAGGATGGAGTTTGCCCGATCGGAAACTTTTTTGAGTATTTCAGGTATTTGCTTCTCTATATTCTCTTGCCAAGATATTAATGTATCTAAATTCTCTAATTTATCAATAATATTTTCTGGGGAATTTTCTATTTCTTCTGTTTCAACTTTATTTAGATTTTCCTCTATCCTATCTGCTAGTTTTTGCTCTTCATTACCAGATATTTGAGTTGAAAATAATACAGCAGAATCAAATTCTATATTTGTCTTTTCGCCTTTTAGTGGGGATGTTACTTCTTGCTGCTCCTCATCTTCTTCACCCAAAAGACTCATTATTAGTTCTGGTGCTGAAGTCTCATCTGAATTTTGCTGCTCTTCTGGACTTTTTTCTAATAACTCTTCTAATTCTCTAATTGGTAGCTCTGCTATTTCTCGTAACTCAGACTGCATTTTTTGTCGCTGAGAAAACGATAAATTAAGAAAAGCTTCTGGATACCCTTGAGTACATATATGATAACTAGCAAAAATTAATTGTTGGCGTATCCCTTCACCTAATACTTTGAAATAACCTTCATAAGTATCATAAAATTCTTTGGCAATTTTTGCGATCGCTACTTCTATTTCTTTCAATTTTTCCTCTATTTGCTTTGCTGCTCCCACCATAGTGAATTATTTTCTATTTATCAACTAATTTAAAATTAAAAATAAACAGATTATCTCTGCTATTTTTAACTTTAAATGTATGATTATTTATAAATTATTCCTTTCCCATTTGTGCTGCTACTTCTTCAGCAAAATTATCTTCTTTTTTCTCAATACCCTCTCCCAAAACAAATCGTGTAAAACGACGTACTTGTACTTTTTCACCTAACTGAGCGCTGGTTTCTTTAACTAACTCTGCCACTGTAATGTTTTGGTCTTTAATATAAGGCTGATCCATTAATGTTAGTTCTTTGAATCGCTTTTCTATTCTTCCTTGAACTATTTTTTCCCTTATATTTTCCGGCTTTTTACTGAGGTCATCTCTACCCATTTCTATAGATTTTTCACTCTCCACAAATTCCGCCGGAATCTCATCAATTGAAATATATTCTACCTGTGGACAAGCTGCTATTTGCATAGCAATATTTTTTACTAAATCTTTGAATGCCTCATTCCGAGCAACAAAATCTGTCTGACAGTTTACTTCTACTAAAACACCAATTCTGCTACCTGTATGAATATAACTTTCAACCAGTCCCTCTGCTGCTACCTTACCCTCAAGTTTTCCTGCAGAAGCAATACCTTTTTGTCTTAGCCATTCTATAGACTTTTCAATATCGCCATTATTTTCTTTGAGAGCTTTTTTGCAGTCCATCATTCCTGCACCTGTTGTATCACGCAACTCTTTAACTAATTTTGCAGATATTTCCACCATATTTTTCATTCCCCAATTTAACTTTACTACAATTTAATCTTTAATTATTTAGGAATTAATCCTATCTTTAGTGCCTTAATTTAAGATAGGCTTTTTAGAAATAATTTACAGTATATTTTATCCCTAAACACCCCACCTCTACTACTCAACAATATTACTAGAATTGTAAGCAGTCAGCTATCAGTAATTAGTAATTTTTTATTACTTCTAAGGTTTTGTCCAGAGACTCATAGCAGTAACTTTATTATTCTTTTTCAATTTTAAAGGTTGCTTTTATGCGGACTCAAAGTTAATAGCTGATAGCTAATAGCTGACGGCTGAATGCTTGCTTACCTAGAACTTGTTATTCTTCTTCATTATTTTCTGCTGATGACTCTTCCTCATCATCACTTAGATTAAATTCTTCTTCCGCTCCATCATAATCATAATCTTCTTCATATTCTTCATAGTTATCATAATCTTCTTGAGACAGTGTTTCTAGTTGACCATGACGACCTTCATAGATAGCATCAGCCAATTTACCTACTATAAGTTTGATTGAGCGAATAGCATCATCATTAGCTGGAATTGGAATATCCACTTGAGTAGGGTCACAATTTGTATCCAACAAAGAGACTATTGGAATATCTAACTTCTGACATTCTTGAACAGCATTATACTCTCGTCGCTGGTCTACCATAACAACTCCATCTGGCAAGCGGCGCATATTTTTAATGCCCCCTAGATATTTTTGTAATTTAGCCATTTCACGACGGAGAACCGAAGCTTCTTTTTTCGGGAGTAAATCCAGTGCCCCATTTGATTCACGACGCTCTAGGTCTTTAAGTCTTTCTACCCGAGTTTTAATAGTAGTCCAGTTAGTGAGCATCCCACCTAACCAACGCTGATTAATATAATAAGCTCCACATCTACTAGCTTCTTGAGCGATAATACCAGCAGCTTGACGCTTTGTACCAACAAATAAGAATTTTTTTCCTTGTTCAGAAGCAGTTCTAATATAGTCGTAAGCTTCTTCCATTAATTGAGCTGTTTGAACAAGATCGATAATATGAACGCCGTTACGCTCTGTAAAAATATACTGGGACATTCTTGGATTCCAGCGACGGGTCTGATGCCCAAAGTGGACTCCTGACTCTAACAATTGAGCCAAACTAACAACTGGCATGATTTTATCTCCTATTCGGGTTTAATCCTCCATCCAGGTGTATTCTCATAGATTCTTATCTGTAGAACACCCGATTACCCAGATGTGCGATTTTAGACAACTTTTCTAGTGTATCATATACGTTCCTACCAATACTACTAATATTCCAATCTAAAAAAATTTAATGGTTGCTTGACAAATTAAAAAGCTGATTTTAAAGACTTTAAAATATAGCGATCGACAACAGAAATATCATTGCTTTTTGAATAGAATTTATTTATGTATGTGTATGAGTCAACATCACTGGATGTATATATAAAACCCTTAAATCTACCGATTAAAATTTGTTCTGGGCGGTATTTTAGAAGTAATTCATATATCTCATTTTGAGTCAGTTGGTCTGTCTTTATGCGCTTAGTAGAGAAAACCGCAATTTCTGGAGGAACAAGTAAATCTGCATAAAAGCCATAAATTGGAACATCTTTCATTAATTTATAATTGATAATGGATAATTAATAATTACCTCTGGTTAAAACCGTTCTTGATTGAATAGAAGGAGATATTATTTCTTTTCTTGGTCGATTGGATATGGCGTTTGCTAGCGCAAAGCTCCGCTAACGCGTTTGCGATAGCATTCCGCAAGGAAAGCGTCCCGGAGGGAACGGAGACCTCGCCATCCCACCCAACGGGTGCGCTGCGCTTTTCGCGCCAGCGTTGCAAAGCAAACGACCGCTTTTTTCCCCTTAAAAGAGGAGGCTTTAAACCAAAATTAATTAATAATTAATAATTAATAATTAATAATTCGGTAAATAGCCATTTTGTTTAATTTTTATGTTCTATTAGACTATTTACAACTGCAAATTCTGGTTCATAGTTTCTTTGAAGACTAGGAATATCTTTTGAAACTTTAGGTTTTAATATTAATAATGCAAATATCATTAAAATCAATGAAATACTTGCCCAAAAATAATTTCCTAATCTAAATTCTCGTTGCTGAAAAAAGTCAAATAATGGAACAGATGCATAAGCTGCCAACCAAGCCATGGGAATAGCAATGAGACAATAATTATGTGGCCATACTGGTCTATGATTTAAAAGAAGCAATGTTCCTGTTCCTAGCCATGCAACTGGAAATAGACCTTCCCATCGATTTCTCACAAAGACTACTAATATACCGAAAATAGCCAAAGAAAATAGATCGTAATCTTTATTGATGATGACTTTACTTAACCTTTTAAAACCATCTTTCAATGGGAAATGCAGTTTTAATCTCCTCTCCAAAATGAGTACCAAAAAGCTGATCGTAGCTTAACCCATTAAATAGTAATGAAAAAATCAAAAAAATAACAAATAAACTTATTATCCAAAGTAATAAATGGTAAATCAATTTACTTCTTGGCTTCTGATTTGATTCAAAATT
>NZ_CEZPJD010000361.1:0-7835 GCF_983059655.1 Okeania sp. | reverse complement strand
CCCTACTCTCCCACTCCCCTACTCCCCCACTCCCCCACTCCCCCACTCCCCCACTCCTCACATTACCTCCCTCGAAATAAATGAGTATGTTGAGGATTATAAAGACCAGAGCGCCCTACTTTTTCCACTTTCTCCAATGCCGGACTAATCACATATAGCGTTGTTCTAACTAACTGTTTCTCCTCAGTAACAACAGCCATTTTCTCTAAAGGTACAACCCAAATCTGTTCATCAGGCCATCCCAAACGATAACATATTGCAATAGGTATTTGAGGCGAGTAATGTTCTATCAACTTTTGTTGTGCTTCCCAAACATGACGAGCACTCAAATACAAACATAAACTCGCCCCGTGAGCAGCCAAACTACCCAACTCTTCACTAGGAGGAACTCCTGTAGCTTTTCCACTAATCCTAGTTAATATAATTGTCTGCACCAACCCAGGTACAGTCAACTCCACTTTTAACTTAGCTGCTGCATCCTGAAATGCACTAATTCCTGGGACAATTTCAAAATCAATTTCTGCCTCTGCCAAAAGCTGCATTTGTTCATAAACCGCCCCATACAAACTTGGATCTCCAGAATGGAGACGTACTACAGAACAACCTTTTTTCACTCGGTCTATCATTAGAGGCAAAATATCTTCTAGAGTTTTATTTGCCGTTCCAATAATCTCCGCATCAGGACGTACATCTCGTAACATTTGCTTGGGTACTAAAGAATCTGCATACAGAATCACATCTGCTTTCGCCAAGATTTTATAAGCCTTCACTGTTAATAGATCTGGGTCTCCTGGACCTGCCCCTACAATATAGACTGCTGCTTCAAGACTTTCTGTATTATTCATTTAGATTTATTAGCCAAAAAATTTTCTTCAGTATTCTGTGATTTTTCCTGATGTTAGTAACTATATTCAGATAAAAGAAATGGTAGATGCACCCTGGTATAGCTCTGGACTTACTGTCTAGAGCTTTTTTTATCTTTTCTTTTGCGAGTTTAATACCCCACAGTCAATGGAAGTGCTGAAAATTGTTACCGAAACTGTTGCCTGTTCCACTATCCCCGCGTCTCCGCGTCTCCGCGTCCCCGTGTCCTAACCCCAGCAACCAATTTTTTCAGCAGACCCTACTTACTCTCTGAAGGCCATACATCAGGTAAAGGTCGCTTCAACAAATATAGCCAAGCCAAACCTGCCAACCCCAACAAAATTCCAGTTAAACTCACAAATTGGGCAATTCGCAGTGGCCCTAACATCAAACTATCAGTCCGTAATCCCTCAATCCAAATTCGTCCACTACTATAAGCTGCCATATAAACAAGAAATAAAGTCCCTACCTTAAGCTGATATTTACCCCGCAAATCTCTAAAAAATAGGAATAGTAATAGTCCAAATACCATCAAATTCCATAGAGACTCATATAAAAAGGTGGGATGAAAATAATCAAAATTTACTAATTCTGATGGACGACGTTCTGGAGGAATATATAACTTCCAAGGTAAATCAGTGGGACTACCAAAAGCCTCAGAATTGAAAAAATTGCCCCATCGACCGATGGCTTGTCCCAAAATTAAAGAAGGAGCCACTAAATCTGCTAACTGCCAGAAAGAGATTTTATTAACTCTACCAAAAATTAAAGCAGCGATCGCTCCACCAATAATTGCTCCATGAATTGCAATACCTCCTTTCCAAATTGCAATCATATCCATAGGATTTTGTTGGTACTGTTCCCACTCAAATAGAACATAGTACAACCTTGCCCCAGGAATTGCAGCTAATACTAACCAAACTACTAGATCGCCTAATAAATCAGGATTAACATGACGGCGTTTAGCCAAATATTGGGATAGAGTAACTCCGATCAATACTGCTGTTGCAATTAAAAGTCCATACCAACGGACAGCCAAAGGCCCCAATTCAAAAATAATTGGACCTGGAGAAGTAAATTGAAAGCCTAAAGGCAATAGGGGAATCTCTACTGTCATAAATTTACATAGAAAAATTACTTATAAGAATACCTTAATAGCTAAAAGTAAAAAGTTAGAAATTTTGAGGAATATAGCGATCGCATAGAATATAGTTATAGCAGTCAAAGTATTATCATCTCTATAAAACCCCCGATCGTATCTTGATAAATATGCGCGTTTTTTTAGCCTTGAGTCAGGAGACAAGAGACAGGAGACAGGAGACAGGAGATTAAGAGGGAAAAAGTGAAGAGGGAAGATGTGGGGATAAATAATACAAAAAATTCAACACTCCTTTTTCAGATTTTTCCTCACTCATTGATGCACGAAAAGACTTGACTACCATAATTATATAGATCTCAAATGGGTTCTATAGAATTACAGCACTTTTGAGGAAGCACGAGGTATAGCACTACGCGCAAGTCAAAAGTCAAAAGTCAAAAGTCAAAAGCAATTCCTGACTAACTTTGAGCATTTATAAATGTCCTAAGCTATTTGCGTAGTGCTATACAGTTTTAAGATTAATCTTTTTTTTCCTACTCCTTAGTGCAGGATGGCAGAAATAACTAACCAGTTACAAAATTCTAAAAGCCTTACCAATCAAAACTTTTGACTGTCAGTGCGTATTACATTCTGTTCGCGAAGCGTTTCCGGAGGAAACGGAAACCTCGCCAATTAGCACTCGCTTTTAAATGCATGACTTTTAATTTCTGCGAGCGGCATTAGCACTATATAAATAGAGCGCGGACATTCCTCTATTTCTTATTTTTTACCGAATAATTAAGCTTTAAAGCCTCTTCTTTTTAGGGAGAGGTAATTATCAATTATCAATTATCAATTATCAATTATTGAATCCCTACTCTCTTTTCATTCAAATTTATTGTCCTAATATCAAGAAGGTACTGCTATAGATTTTGAATTTTTTACAAATAAAAAAAATACTTAAAAGCGCTTAAATTTATTTATCGGGTGTAGTTTCCCTTATGTATCCTAAACTTCTGAAAAAATCACTATGAAATAAAGTAAAGTTTTTTTTTAATTACTTTACACAATTCATTTATAATAAACCTGTAGAGAGTTATCTTTGAGCTTTGACAAATATCTCTCATTTAAAGAAATTAAAATTTAATCTTTTTTTAAGAAATTAATTCTGATTATAAAGTTAAGAAATTGGAAATAATAGCCAATTATACTCAATATTTATTAAAATTGAACAATGTAAACTTAATTTTCGGGTAGTGAAGAAATATATGGAACTATTGCAAGAAGAAATTATTGCTTTGAGTAAAAAAATTGAAGCAATACACACAATTATTGAAAAACTGAACGATCGGGTATCAACCTTTATAATTAAACAAGATCTAAATAAACATAAATCTACAGAAAATACTTCCGATCTCATACAGCTCAATGAACTAAAGCAAAAATATAACGATTTCGATCTAGAATTAGAACACAAAGACGTGCTAGTAGATGATGACTATATGAATCAAGGTAATCAAAATATGGATGGAGAATTAACTTCAGAGATTCAAATTCAACGACTAACAGCTCAATTGACCGCAGCCTATAATAGAATAGCAGCTTTAGAAGAACAATTGCTTTCCAAAAGAATTAAAACTTAATATAGCAATATGATTTGAGTTATGAGATATTGAAAACTTTTAGGGAATGGGGAATAGGGAACAGAGAACAGAGAAGAAGAAAAAAATGTATCATATGAATATAATAATTACTATATTCTATACTTTTAAGGAACAGCTCAATTCTCACAACTTATTCCTGATGGCTATATGTAGAGCAAAAAGAGTAAAATAGGGGGCTAAAAATCAGTTAAAAACCTAGACTAAATTAAGATGTTTTATATTAAATAGACTTAAATAAATGCTTTTAACCCTCAGTAATTAGGCTAGAAAAATTCAAAGTAAAATATACGGATGTTACAAATTGCTCCAAACCTGGGTGGAATCCTGTATGCAGTCAATTTATATAGCTCTGTTAATACAGCTTCCATACCAAGCTTCTGATACTAAATCAGCCGAGCAAAAAGTATTTCTCTGTCTTACCGGTAGTGCCCTCTGGTTTACCCTTGTCATTCAAGATACTCATAGCATAGGCAGCTAGATTTAGTCTAACTTGTACTCTTGAAAGTTAACTTTATGTACGATTGAGTATTAGAATTTTCTGATTAAAATTATGAAATTTTTGAGGTGTAACATTAAGACAAAGTAAAGCATTGATAAGCAAGTCTATTCTACTCGCACCCATCCTCTAATAACAAAATACGAAAGTCGCTTAACAGTAGAAAGCTCTTCTGAGCTTAAAGAATCGTCCAATACTGCAGCCATGAGGCCATAGCAGTCTAATTTTGTGAGCAACCCACTTTTGGCAGCAGAAGCCATAATTTCGTTGATTGCACCAGGAAGTAAGTTAATCTGAAGCATGAGATCCACCTTGAGTTGTACATTTCGATCATCCACTCTTTTTTTAGATATGGTAGTGATTAATAGTACAATCAAAAGTGATTTTTTGGCATCGATTGAGTGAACTAGATATATAAATTTTTGTGATGTTTGTCACAATTTAATATTAGTCAGGAGTTAGGAGCCATAATGAATAGCTTTGATATCGTTTTTTAGGTTGTAATTTATCTTTTTCTCTTGGTGCGCGTTCCCTCACAGGAGTCAGCATTCCCTCACAGGAGTCGGCGTTCCGCAAGCGAGCTGGCGTCGTCGCGGGTTCCGACCGCTTGCGTCAGACGCCGACTAGGGATCTGACCGCTTGCGACTAGTGTCGTCGCGGGGTCGCACCGCTTAATTAAAGTGGACATCTTCTGTAAAGTCTTTTTCTTGCCTTTAATAATTCGTAGCATTCTTTTTTCAAATCTGAGTTTAGTGTTAAGTCCACTTACAGAACTTGGTAGTGCATCAAGAAAGTGTGGGAATAGTAATATAACTATTGTCCCTAAATACTTTGAATTCTGATGGAATGTCCTCTATGTGGCCATCACAAAACTCAGGTATCATGGAAAAACTAGCAAAGGAAGTCAACGATATTATTGTCCTGAATGCTTGCAAACTTTCAGTGACACTTTCGACACTCTCTACTATCGCAGACAAGTTCAACCTGAACAAATGCGGATGGTTTTGCAGGCTCACAGCGATCGCAGATAGATTTTATCCAAGTTCTCAAATATGTTCTCAGTGTGGGCATAAACAGAAAATGCCATTGAGTGTGAGGACGTATGAATGTAGTGCCTGTGGTTTAACTGCAGACAGAGACTTTAATGCTGCTGTCAACCTAGAAAACTATGTGAGTCAGTAGGTGGAGTTCCCACCGATTTGAAGTCTGTGGAGAAGATAAGTTGCAGACTGCGGTCAGTGGTCTTCTGTGTTTGCGCAGCATTCCGTAGGAAAACAGGAAGCTAGCTCCAAAACCCTCATGGGTAAGTTTGGGTAAGTTTAGTAGAACGGTATGCGGATATTTTCATACTGGTGTTGAATACCTTGAAAGCCACTATCTACTTCAATTGGTATCTCCACGGGTATACTTCCTATTAACTTTTCTTCCTAATTTAGCATTTTTCTGACCAATTTCTGTTAAAATCATTTTACCTTATTTCCCAACAACTCTAATGGAATTGTCCGCGATTCAGATAGGTCGGTGGCATCGCCGACAGAATAAGTTTGGTAAGGTCTGGCAGCAAACGGAAGTAACAGTGAGGTTAGCGTTGGCGGAGCCTAGCGGCAGCTATATCGCCTACTTTAATTGGATTTGGGTTCATAGTCGCAAGGATAATACTGCTGCCCAAAGATCGGGGTTGGCGTTGGCGGAGCCTAGCGTTAGCTACATCGCTCCTTGGAACTGGAATGATATAATTACTTATCCCACACTTTGCTGATGCACAACCCTCTAGTTCTCAACTCAGCTATTTATATTAAGTATTTTACTAGAGGTATTAAATATAATTAATCTCCAACTTAATTGTATTTAGTCGGATATATTTCAATGAATTAATTCTTAAATTTGTGGAAATTACTAATTGTCAAGCTCAAATTTAATCTGATAGGATTATTTTACCAATCAAAACATTACTTGGTAAGTATTTAGCTGTCAGTTAGCAAGCATTTCTGTGTCGAAATGTTTCCTAAACAGCTATCAGTTTTAAGCTATAAAATCAACTGAAAACAGACCGCTAATCTTAGATAAAAAAATAACTATTCATGTTTCCAGATTTTAGATAAAAATATCTTGAAAAACCATCAGAATGGTATCACATTAACACTCTATAGTTGCCTAATTTTAGGATTAACTAACCCAGTCAAAGCAGCAAGTTTAAACCTAACAAATTGGGAAACTTTAGGAGATGTAAACTTAGTCTCCAACAACCAAGTTTTACTATCAAACGATGCCGACAATGACGACGATTATGAACTAGGAGCAGCATCAGGAACCTTCAATTTTTCCGGCACACCAGCAGAATATAACCTATTCAGTGACTTAGAATTTTTCTTAAGTTTAAATCCCGGAGATTTAAGCGAATCGGGAGAAGTATTTGAAGGCTCTGCCATCCAAACCCAATTGACTGTAAAAGCCGGAGATAAACTCAGCTTTGATTGGAACTTTCTGACAAATGAAACCTCAGAATTACTACCAACAACCTATAACGACTCTGCCTTTATGATAGTAAATTCTCAGGTAATAAAACTAGCAGATGTTGCAGACTCCACATCTACATCTAATCTATTTAATACAGAAACAGGTCTTCAATCCTACACATATCAATTTACACAAGCCGGAAATTACAACATAGGTTTTGGGGTAGTCGATATAGATGATTATATAAACTCTTCAGCATTATCAGTTAGTAATATCGCTCTTAATACTCCTTCCAATAATCAGCCTATTCCCGAATCTAGCTCTATGGTTGGGCTATTTATTTTGGGCATATTAAGCACGGTTTTTCGTTTCAAAAATTTTGTCAAGTATTAACTTTTATAGAGTTAGGTATAAATTTAACTCGCTGATTTTTTTCTTTAAATTACTTTATTAATTATTTTTTTTGCTTCTATCTGTTTTTCCTCTTTTAATTAGGACGGTAAAATAAAGATTAGTTTTCTCTGTCTAATTTTCTGATTTTTCCGTTCAATTAATTGATTTATAAGGTGTCATCAACTATGTTACCAAACAATGAATTTAATATCTCCGAAACCGACTCATTAACAATACCTGGTTTAGTACCAAATAATGACATTAGTTTAAATTCTCAACCACAAATATTAAGCTCTGGAGAAACACAACTAGAGGATGATGAAACACTCTTAATAGCATCACAATTAATTGAAGAAATTGAAGTAAATAATATTGATGGTACTCGCGGTCGGGATAATTTAGTAGGTACTCCTGGTAACGATATCATAACAGGTTTTCAAGGAGGAGATATCCTGACAGGTGGAGATGGTAACGATACATTTGTCTATACCAGCACTAGAGACCCCAGAGACATCATCACCGACTTTGAAATATGTAGCGATATAATAGACCTATCAGACGTACTAGATGAGATAGGTTTTACAGGAGATGACCCGATAGCATCCGGTCATGTAGGTTTGGGAACTAATAGTACAGATGCCATAATAACTATCGACCCTGATGGAACAGATGGTAGAGCAAGAGGTCTTTCTTTTGTTAGACTGCAAGAGTTAGCTGCTGACGCAAGAGAAAATGAAAATTTCTTAACAGAAGTATTAAACGGTTGTAGTTCAACAGAAACAGACCCCCCAATTATTTCAGCAGAATTATTAAATGATACTGGAGAGGATGATAGTGATGGAATTACTTCAGACCCGACAATAATTGGTACTATTAATACAGA
>NZ_CEZPJD010000360.1:0-7891 GCF_983059655.1 Okeania sp. | reverse complement strand
AAATCATAGTTGCATAATCTTTAAATTTAAAATAATCAAATACCTGCAACTATGAAATACTTAATAAAAGCTAGAATTTATTCTTCTTCTAAAATTTCTTCATCTTCTTCCTCTTCTATTTCATCAGGCCGTGCTACAGAATTAGCAGAAACCAAAGCACCGTGATTTAATTTTTCTCGAACTTGCTGTTCAATTTTTTTGGCAAAATCAGGATTTTCTTCCATATAAGCGATCGCCTTTTCTCTACCTTGAGCAAAATTACTTCCTCCGTAGCTATACCAAGCACCTTTACGTTTAATTACATCTGTCTCTTCAGCTAGGTCAATAATACAACCGAAACTAGAAATTCCTTTACCAAAAACAATATCAAATTCAGCAATACGGAATGGAGGGGCAACCTTATTTTTAGCAACTTTTACTTTAACGTGAATACCATATTCCTCTGAAGATTTTTTCAGAGTTTGTGTACGACGAATATCAAGTCTTACCGAAGAATAAAACTTAAGAGCATTACCACCAGTAGTAGTTTCTGGATTACCATAAACAACACCAATTTTTTGTCGAAGTTGGTTGAGAAAGACAACTGTACAACCAGACTTACCAATATTACCTGTAATTTTCCGTAATGCTTGACTCATTAAACGAGCTTGGAGACCCATGTGAGAATCTCCCATGTCCCCCTCAATTTCAGCTCTAGGAACTAATGCTGCTACCGAGTCAACAACCACAATATCAACAGCTACAGATCGAACCAGGTGATCCACTACCTCCAAACCCATCTCCCCAGTATCAGGTTGGGAGACCAGTAAATTTTCAATATCTACCCCCAATGCAGCAGCATAAGTGGGGTCAAGAGCGTGTTCCGCATCTACAAAAGCTGCAATACCTCCTGTTTTCTGAATTTCAGCGATCGCGTGTAAAGCAAGGGTAGTTTTTCCCGAACTTTCTGGGCCATAAATTTCAATAACTCTGCCCTTGGGTAAGCCACCTCCCAATGCTAAGTCTAAAGTCAATGCCCCACTAGGAATTGTTTCTACCTTCATGCGGGTAGCATCTCCCAAACGGACAATTGACCCTTTACCAAAACTTTTTTCTATAGTTTTAAGGACTGAATCTAAAGCTCTTTGTTTTTCTTTATTATCTGTAGCTGAAGCCATTTATTTTTTTCCCAACTTAACACTAGACATTGACATTATCTGAGGGTGACATACTCCTACACTAAGCAGGCGCTATAGTGTGGGCTTCTCGTTTCCCTGCCCCGGTATCCCGTCGGGCTCCACGAGCTTTAAGGACGGAATGCCCTGCCGCCCTATTTTTGATATTTATCGCCGCATTTCCTACGGAATGCTGCGCAAACAAGTCTCGGTCTATTACAACACCGCAATATGGGCAAGAATGAGTTCGTATGTTTAATTCTTTGGGGACTTTTTCACCACAATTTGAGCAATCTTGGCTGGTATTTTTGGGGTTTACTGCTATAGTCTTCTGTCCAGCATTTTCGGCTTTGACAGTCAAAATAGACAGGAATTGACTCCATCCAGCATCGTTAATTGATTTACTCAAACGGGTTTTTGCTAGCCCTTTGATATTTAAGTTTTCATGGACTATAACTTCTGCTTTTGATAACAATTCATTGGCTGTTTTGAAATAAAAATCTCTACGTTTATCAGCTACTTTTTTATGTTGTTTGGCTAAAGCTTTAACAGCCTTAAGCCACCTTTTACTTCCTTTTTTCTTTCGAGATAAACGTTTTTGTAAAGTCTTTAATCGCTGCTGAGATTTTCGATAGTATTGAGGGATGGGGACAGATTCTCCTTCACTTGTTACTAAGAATTCCTTCAACCCCATATCAATTCCCAGAGTATTTTTTAATGTAGGTTCCACTTCAGTTGTTAAAGCTGGAACTGATTTTTCTTCTAGGGATAAAGTCACATAATAACCATCAGCTTTACGACTAATAGTAACAGTTTTAATTGTCAACCCTTCTGGTATTGGACGATGCTGAATTAACTTTACCTTTCCTATTTTGGGTAAATTAATTTTATTTCCTTCAATGCAGTCAAGTTTGATTTGAGGATAGGTAAAACTGCGATAACGCCCTTTTCCTTTAAATCTTGGTTTCCCTAATTTATCTCCATTTTTGTCTGTTTTCAACCATCTATCAAAGGCAAGTTTTACCCGTTTTATACAGTCCTGTAAGACCTGAGAATGAATTAGCTTGTATTCCGGAAATTTGTCTTTGGTATTGACCAAATCTTTTTTTTGAGAGTAATAATCTGGATGGTCTCTGAGTTGAGAAATTGGAATTACCAAGGGCCAGGCGTTAACTGGACAGCGATTTTCTTCCCACCATGAGAATCTTTCACCTAACCGATAGTTGTACTGCCGACGTAATAATTCCAACCACATTTCTATGGTGGCCATTTGCTCTTTATTGGGCCTTAATTTATATTGGTAGGCAGTGCGCATGGTGGAAAATTTCCAGGGTTATAGCAAAATAATAATACAAGTTTTTCAATCAGGGCGAAAGCTTCTGCTAGGATTTTGGCCAATTGAATGGGCATCGAACCTATTCAATTTGCTGCCGATTCATCCACCAAATCTGCATATTATGGCGTGAGGCTTCTCGGCGATGCAGCGAAAAAATATCCGTGTCACAAAACCCATAGCTTTATTTAATTTTCTGGCGTTGCTGAATTGAAGTATGAATGCACGATTGTTTGGTTCTAGTCCATGCCCCCGCGCATCCCCCAATTCTGGGGGACTTTTAGAGTTTTATCCCCCCCAAAATTGGCTTGCTCGGGGGGCAAAATCATACCCTAATTCAGCAACGCCATTTTCTAGGTATATTTTATTTACCATAGTCCCCAGAGGCTGTTAGTAAACGAAAACCTCTACAGAATAGCTACCCAAGTTAATCAATGTAGTTTTGCATACTGCACAATATTGACACTCCCCGCTCTAAAGAGACGGAGATTCTTGGTTCCGCGACAATACTTGCTCAACCAAGCTTGCGCCAAGCTGAGTAGAGGTTTCATCTCCCCAAGCGTTTTCTGCGTCTAGCGCAGTAGTTCCGGTATGCCCTACCGTACTAAGTCCACGATGCAAAATATTGATAGCTGCGTTTTCATCTCTATCCAACACGCACCCACACTTACAAGCATGAGTTCTGGTAGACAATGTTTTCTTAACAACTTCTCCACAGCTAGAGCAATTTTGACTGGTATATTGAGGATTAACAGCAACCGTGACACGCTTAAATACTTTTGCAAAATATTCAAGCCATACACGGAACTGATACCAGGATGCATCATTAATAGACTTAGCTAGACAGTGATTTTTCACCATATTTTTGATTCTCAAATCTTCATAGGCTATCAAGTCGTTAGACTGAACTACGCACCGTGCTAACTTCACAGCATGGTCTTTACGTTGCCTACTTATTTTAAGGTGGCGCTTACCTAAAATATGTCTAGCTTTGCCTCTATTGTTTGAACCTTTTTCTTTCTTTGATACTCGACGTTGAGCCCTTTTAAGGACTTTTTCGGCCTTACGCAAAAAAGTTGGATTTTTGACGACCTCACCGTTTGAGTCGGTATAGTATTCCTTTAATCCAACATCTAAACCTACGGTATTCCCCGTTGGCGTGATATCTTCTCGACGTTCTGAATCAATACAAAATTGAACATAAACACCATCTGCACGTTTTACCAATCGAACTCGTTTAATTTGCTTGATTTGAAAAAAGTGCAAATCACGAGTACCTTTTAACCTTAAGCGTCCAATGCCTTTCTTATCAGAAAAAGTTATTGACTTACGGTCAGGTGCTAACTTCCAACCCGTAGTTTTATACTCAACAGTACGACAATTTTTTTGAAATTTTGGAAGCCCCTTTTTACCAGCTACTCCTTTTTTACAGTTTTCATAAAAACGATTAATAGATGACCATGCTCTTTCTGCGCTGGCTTGTCTAGCCATTGAGTTGAGTTCATTCGCAAAGGGAAATTGCTTGGCAAGTACAGAGCAATATTTTTGCAAATCATTCTTACCCGTTCGCTTATTGTCCATCCATAAGCGAATGCAGCTATTGTCGGGTAGGAGAGCATACGTCGCCGCATCTCTCCCCCCTAAGAACCGGACTTGACAGTTTCCCATCATCCGGCTCAAGCCTTCAAAATCTCAGAACCTTTACCCGTGTGTACGTGCTTGTGGCAGGTGAGGTGTAGGTGGACTAGGTTGTCCTCCTTATTGGTGCCTCCATCTTTTACTTGCACTTTATGGTGGGTTTGTAGCTTTTCTCCATTAAACAGGTGTTCACCGCATATTGGGCATTTCCAGCTTTGGTTTTGGGCTACCTTAAATAGCTTTGAACCTCTAGCAAAGTATGTTTTCCCGTAGTTGGTTCTGCGTTTTTCCCAATATTCGGTTAGTTTGGGGTCGTCGGGGGATGCTGTTCCCTTGACTTTGACGTGACGGGTTATTGGTAAGTCTCCGAGTTTCGTAAGGATTAAGTTTTTCTTTTTCCCATTTCCATCGTTGACTATTGCGTGGAAATTCCATTTTCTGCCGTTAACAGTGATAAAGTATTTCCCCGCTACCCATTTCTTTCCCTTGTTTGGGTGTCTGCTTAATGACCATTTCCAGATTGCTTGAAAAATTTGGTGGTCAACATAGCTGAACGTTTTGCTACTTACCCCGTGTTTATAGTAGTTTCCCCACCCCCTGATTCGGGGGTTTAGGTATCGGATAACTGCTTCAGGCTTGGCGTGTTTGTTAGTTTTGAGCCATTTCCGTATTTCTCTAAGGAATAGTTTTACTTTTTCCTTTTGAGGTTTTACTAGACAGCTTCCCTGGAAGTGACGGACATTGAACCCCAGAAAATTGAATCCTTGTTCTATATGAACAATATTGGTTTTATCGTCATTTAATTCCAGTCCTCTTGTTTTGAGGAGTTCTTTTACCGAGGGAATTATTTCCTCAATATCCTCTTTTGTTTCGGCGGTAATAATGAAATCGTCAGCATACCTAACGAACCCATATTTGGGCGCTCTAGGAGATTTGTTTTTCCCTTGTCTTTTCTTGAATTGACTGAGGAATTGTTCGATTCCATCCAGTGCGATATTAGCTAATAAGGGTGAAATTATTCCCCCTTGTGGTGTTCCGCTTTCCGTTTCGTGGAATATCTCGGATTCTACATAACCTGCTTTTAGCCATTGCTTAATTAACTCTGTACCCGGTAATTCCCCGATATTTTTGAGTATAAAGTTGTGGCTAATGTTGTCGAATGCGCCTTTAATATCTGCATCTAATACCCACCTGTCATTTCCTTGTTTATTAAGGCGTGTCCAGGTGTGTTGTATGGCATCGTGACAGCTTCTACCGGGTCTGAATCCATAACTGCTGGCTTCCATTCGGGCTTCCCAGCTAGGTTCCAGTGCATTCTTCAATACTGCTTGTGCTATGCGATTTGTGATTGTTGGAATCCCTAATGGTCTTTGTTTTCCATTGGCTTTTGGAATATATACCCTTCTAGCAGGGTGAGCTTTCCATAGGGTGTAATCCTGCATTTCTTTGACGAGTTTTACTCTTTGTGCGGGGGTACTTGCCGTCTGACCATCAATGCCAGCCGTATTTTTCCCCTCATTTTCTTGAGTTACTCTTCGCACTGACAACAGTAAATTGGAGTAGCTTCTTATTATCAGCTTCATAAGGCTGCGAACCTTGTTCCACTGACCATTCTGAGTTGCTCGATAAATTCTCCGTCTCAGGTTTTTAATCCGTTTATTCACAAGCTTCCAGTCGATGGATTCCCATGTCTTTAACGGTTCCTTCGTTCCGATGTCATTACTGACCCTATCTTTCACGTCGGTTCAATTCCTTTACTTTGATTTCATCGTTGAAGACCTACCAGAAGTCTGCCACCTTATCGGTGTAGGGCAAATCTTGAACCCCTATCCAAGGCATTACCCTTGGCTTTTGCTTTCTCTGGCATCCTTTACCCCCTCGGCATATCCGTTTTCCTTGCGGTCAACCTACTTGGATTTTCATCTAGTCCAAGAGCCAGTGGGGCTTACCGTGTTTCACGTGTGTAATATTCATTCGGATTGGGTTCCATCTATATTCCGGTAGGGATTATACTCCTTCGTCATTGAAGTACGCACGTCAATGACTTACCTACTTACCTTTTGGTCGGGCGTATCAACTCATTTCGCCTGCTACAGTTCACGGAACTTATGATGATTCACTTTCGTTAACCCTTTCGGAATTTTCCTTTGCGGGATATATCAACTGAGTTGTCCGTATATCTCGCTTTTGTGCCTTGCATTCCTTGTGGTTTCATTACTTACTCCCAAAGTAGGCGGGGTTCGTGACCCTTTTACATAGGAATAGAGGGAAAGAGTCCTCTAGAGGAGTAGTTCCTCAATTACTAGCGCTGATGCGCCTTACACGCGACTTTCACGTCGCACACGGACAAACTGAGCGGTACGGATTGCTTCATTAACTGCCAAGTACTGGTTTAATTTTCCGTATGCTTTGAACTCAAAAACCAACATAGTATCACCTCCTATTCTTATACTATCATACTTGGTATAAACATAACAGATAAAATATTACGGAGCAATAAATTACTCCGTGTCGTCTTTCATCCCCGCTTTAAAAAGACGGGGCTTTCATACTCCCGCGATATCCTGGTAACATTTTTAAATTTCTATTATTGAATAATACATATAAATATTATCCAGATGCTTGTTTAATAAATATTTTTACTTATATAAACAAGAAGTATTTGTAGCAATAATAAAAGATAATATTGAAGATTATTGACTATATTGCTAATTCTCAAAAGTTACTTGTGCTATATTATACTTGGTAATTTCGTGAAAGTTAGTGTATAAAGTATTACTCTAAACACTTAAGACAGTATGAATCAATATTTCAGTTAGCTAATCCATCCGAGTAAATTTTTAGTCATCAACACTATATAAATAATGGCAAAAAATATTCCTTTCGTTGACCTCAAGCTCCAACATCAACCACTAAAAACAGAGCTAGAAAATGCCATCCAGGAAGTATTAGAGAGGGGAGACTTTATACTTGGTCAGGCAGTAGAAAAATTTGAGTATTCATTTGCAGAAGCTTGTGGAGTGAAAAATGCTATTGGAGTTGCTTGTGGCACTGACGCTATCACACTAGGACTTCAAGCTTGTGGTATTGGTGCGGGTGATGAAGTAATTTTACCTGCTAATACATTTATCGCAACATTAATTGGAGTACTTCATGCTGGTGCTATACCAGTTATAGTGGACTGTAATCTTGACAATGCGTTAATTGACTTAGAAGCAGCTCAAAAGGCTGTTACTTCCAAGACCAAAGCAATATTACCAGTACATCTTTATGGTCAAATTGTAGCTCCTAGTGAATTACAAGATTTTGCTCAAGCTAATAATTTGATTATATTTGAAGATGCAGCCCAAGCTCATTTGGCACAAAGAGAGGGATATCGTGCTGGAAGTATAGGAACAGCTGCTGCATTTAGCTTTTATCCAAGTAAAAATTTAGGCTGCTTTGGTAATGGAGGAATGGTTATTACTAACAATTCTGAGGTGGGAAATAAAGTGCGAAGTCTCCGTAATTATGGCGCACCGCGTAAATATGTCCATGAGGAATTAGGTACTAACAGTAGACTGGACACAATACAAGCTGCAGTACTGAATGTCAAGCTTCCTTATTTAGAGAGTTGGAATAGCGATCGCAACCAAGCAGCTCAAAAATATGACCGTCTCCTCAGTCCAATGAAAGAAAAAGGTATTATTCCCATACAGAATTTAAGCGGGAGTGGGCATATTTATCACTTATATGTGATTCGAGTCACGGACGAATCTCCCATTAA
>NZ_CEZPJD010000359.1:0-7956 GCF_983059655.1 Okeania sp. | reverse complement strand
TCAACAGTCTAGAAGATTTGGAGAGTTGGTTAAATTCTCGCAACCCCTGAAAAGTCAAAAGTCAAAAGTCAAAAGTTAAAAGTTAGATTTGATCGGTTCAAAACTTTCAATTCAAAAGTTATTTACTCAAGTCAAAATTCAAAAGTCAAAAGTCAAAAGTGAGATTTGATCGGTTCAAAACTTTCAATTCAAAAGTCAAATTATAAAAAGCGAGCTTGGCTACTACAAACTATTGTTATTGTCAAATATGACAATAATAGTTAATTTTCCGCAAATTCTGTATATTTCCTCAAATTAGGTGGATGATAGGCCAAAACAATATCTTGTGCTGGAACTCCTTTTTCTATTAATTGGTCGGCGATCGCTTCTTCAGTTCCGTCATGTTGTACCCAGATTTTTCCATCAATAATATCGACATGAATAGCACAACCATAAATTCGGGTATTGTTATTTTTCCACCCTAAATTTACCATTTGATAATGGTCTCCTTCGCGGTCAAAAACTGTTTGACTTTTTATTGGGTCGTTAGGAGAACGCAATCTAGCTCTTACTGTTAGTAATTCCTGAATTAATTGACGATATAAATCTAATTTATCTATTGAGCGATCGCCTCCTTTTCAATGTCATAAATAATTAAGGGGATTTGGTTACGACTAATTACAGTTTGAATAAATGGATACTTAAAAAAGCACTTATAAATCTCTAAAGGAACTGCTAAATACAATCGTCTTTCTACTTCTTGTTCTTCCAAAGCAATACGATAATTAATGAATTGCCCAACCGCAGTGTGAAACTCAAAAATTGTTGAAGCTGCCAGAAAAGCTTTGATTTCAACAGCAATTTTTTTATCCTCTTTTGTTGCAGCAATTAACTTTTATGCACCTAAATCTATATAAAAATTAACAAATCCTAAATCAATACGATAGGGGCATTCAATAATTAATAATTAATAATTAATAATTAATAATTACCTCTCCTTGAAAAGAAGAGGATTGACTAAAAGGAAATTTTTTTCTTGTTTCTCATTTAAAGGAGAGCCTTCAAACCTTAATTATTCGGTGAGTTATTATCCAACCATGATTCTCAAGAGCAGTTCTAACTAATTGATGAAAAATATCTTTAGCAGACATTGTACCGTTTTACGGAAGTTAAAATTCAAAAGTCAAAAGTAAGATTTTATGGCATTGCTAAATTAAGGTATGAAAGTAGGTTTATAGGAAATAGGGAACAGTTAATATTAACAAGTAGTTCAAACCATCCAAAATACAAAATCCAAAATACAAAATTATAAAATCATACCCAGAATCAGCAACCCCGATTTTATAGGCTCAAAACTTTGACTGATAACTGATAACTGATTTGTTGGGTTGCGCTGGCGCTTAACCCAACCTACAATATAATAAATTATTAAATTAATTATCAAAATAATTGGGTCTAAAACCCTGCCTTTTAAGGTGAAATATTTTTGGAGCGTTGCTCAAATCCACGTTACAAAAATAACTTCTGACTTCTGACTTCTAACTTCTGACTTCATTAAAACTATGTCGGTGCAAAACCAAACAAAACTTAATCAACCATCTTTAGAAAAACATCTAAAAAATTACTTTGGTTATGATTCATTTCGCCCAGGGCAAAAACAAATTATTGAAACAGCACTTCAACAAAAAGATATGCTAATTGTTATGCCTACTGGTGGAGGAAAATCTTTATGTTTTCAATTACCAGCATTACTCAAACCAGGCTTAACAATAGTAGTATCTCCTCTCATTTCTTTGATGCAAGACCAAGTAGCAAGTTTACAAGATAATGGTATTGCTGCGACATTTTTAAATAGTAGTCTTGGACTGACAGAAACTCGCAGACGAGAAACAGATATTATGCAGGGCAAAATCAAACTTTTATATGTTGCTCCAGAGAGATTATTGTCAGAAAGATTTTTACCATTTTTAGAGTTAATTAATACTCAACAAGGTATCTCTACTTTTGCCATAGATGAAGCTCACTGTGTTTCAGAATGGGGTCACGATTTTCGCCCGGAATATCGACAATTACAAATGTTACGAGAAAGTTATCCAAATGTGCCGATGATGGCTTTAACTGCTACAGCAACAAAACGAGTCCGGGGAGATATTATTGCTCAATTAAATTTACAACAACCTTATATTCATATTGCTAGTTTTTTCCGTTCAAATTTATATTATGAAGTCCGCCAAAAAAGTAGTGCTAAAAATACTTTTGCTGAAACATTGCAGATAATTAGAAAAATTGGTGGTTCTGGAATAGTCTATTGTAATAGTCGAAAAAAAGTTGATGAAATTGCTTATAAATTACGACAAAATCGTGTATCTGCATTACCTTATCATGCTGGAATGGATGATGAGGAAAGAGCTATTAATCAAACTAAATTTATCCGAGATGATATTGATGTAATCGTGGCAACTGTGGCTTTTGGTATGGGTATTAATAAGCCAGATGTTAGATTTGTAATTCATTACGATCTGCCTAAAAATATCGAGAGTTATTATCAAGAAACTGGGAGAGCAGGTCGAGATGGAGAACCTGCTAAATGTACTCTATTTTTTAGTTATGGCGATAAGAAAAGTATTGAATATTTAATCGCTCAAAAAGTTGATGAACAGGAACAAAGAATTGGTTATCAACAGTTAAGGCGAATTCTTGATTATGCTGATGCTACTGAATGTCGCCACCGAATTTTATTAGGCTATTTTGGTGAAGATTTGCCCGAAAATTGTGGAAATTGTGATAACTGTAAATATCCTAAACCAATAGAAGATTGGACGATTGAAGCAATGAAGTTTTTATCTTGTGTGGCGAGAACTAAAGAACGGTTTGGTATGAACCATATTATTGATGTTTTAAGAGGTTCTAAAAATCAGAAAGTTTTAGATAAAAAACATGACAAACTTTCTACTTATGCTATTGGTAAAGATAGAAGTGCTGATGAATGGAAACATTTAGCAAAATCTCTCTTACATCAAGGTTTAATGGATGAAACAACTGATGGTTATTCAGTGTTGAAACTTAATCAAAATAGTTGGGAGGTAATGGGGCGAAGAAAAAATGTAGAAATTGCCATAGAAAAGAAACGTAAAATTGAAAAAACTACTACTTCTTTAGCCGCAGATGAACAACGATTATTTGAAGAATTGCGGGCATTACGGAAACGAATTGCTGATGAACAAATGGTAGCTCCTTATGTGGTATTTCCAGATACAACTTTACAACAAATGGCACAGAAACGACCTCAAACTTTAGATGAATTTATGAATATTTCTGGAGTAGGTAGTCGGAAACAAGAGAAGTATGGCAAAAAGTTTATTCAAGCTATTAGAAATTATTGTGCCGAGAATGGTTTACCTAGTAATTCAGAACCTATTCGAGAATTAGCAAAAGTTGTAGATAATGTTCCTTCTTTTACTCAAATAGAAACATTAGAATTGCATAAACAAGGATTAAGTATTGATGCTATTGCTAATCAAAGAGGAATAAGTTCTGGTACTGTTACTGGTCATTTAGCCGAATTAATAGAAAAAGAGCAACCAGTAGATATTGATAAATTAGTAACACCCGAACATCAGGAAAAAATTATTGCTGCAATAGAAGAAGTAGGAGATGGAGCATTAAAACCTATTTATGAATATTTACAAGAACGTTATAATTATAATGAAATTAAATTAGTTAGAGCATATTGGCGGAGCGATCGCTTAGATTTTTAGTTCGTAGTAGGGCTTTAGCCCAGTTCGTAGTAGGGCTTTAGCCCTTGAATCTAAAATCCAGTAATACAATTGTCTACTCTATACTTCCTTCCCTTTCTCAATCTTCATTCCTGGGTCTTCCGTCGGTCTGAAAGAGGGCTAAAGCCCAACTACGAACAGATCCCTATTCCCCACTACCCAACGCCGAAATAGTTCCACTGCAAACCGCAAATTGCCCTCGGTTTCGATAATGACATCGTGGCGAGCAAGAGTTTCAAGAGCATTATTTAATATACTTTCTTCTAAACCTGTAATTTCCTGGATAGTGGCACGACTACAACCTTCTGGATAGTCAGCTAAAGCTCTAAGAATATCTTGCTGTCCCGGTGCATCTTGAGCCGCTTGACCCCAAACTCCTGTGAAATAATAACGCCCATTCTGGAATAGTTCATTTTGACGAATAATGGCTTCCACATCTGCAACGGTAAAAACTGACTCTCGTGGTTTTCCCTGTTCAAACGTTTGGTCGTTGTAGCGACGGACAAGTAAAAATCCCAATAGTTGTACTAAATAAGGTTGTCCGAATGTTAGGTCGTAAATGCGATCCATTGCTTCTGGTTCGTAGTTGAGCAGGAAGTCTGGGTTTGGGTTGGCAAGGAGTTGTCTAGTTGTTGCTCTATTCAAAAAACCGACGCGGATGGGAATAACGCTGGCAAAAAATGGCTGAAAGTAATCTTCTGTCATTTCTTCAAGAGTGTGCAACCCAGCGAAAGCAAAGGCAATTTTCGGACTCATCTGCACGAACCCCCGTAATACTGCCATGAAGTTAGGGGGGAGTTGTTGGGCATTAATTAGGTTTTCAATTTCTTCAAATTCATCCAGGGCAATAATTAAGCGTTTGTTGTCTAATTTTTTAATTGCCTGTTGTAAGTAGAGTTTAAAAGTTCGTTGGGGAAGTCTCAGGAGTTCGTCTATGTCTGGTGGGGGAAAGTTGAGAGCTGCTGAAATTTCATCACTTATGGCTAAAAATACCTCACCCATTCCCTCGGAAATAGCTGCTAAATTTTGGAGGTTGACATAAACAACTTGAATATCTGAACCGGAATAGTTAGCAACATTCCGCAGAATAGATGTTTTTCCCATGCGACGATGACCGTAGAGAACAACTGACTGCTTGTGAGAATTTCTAACCCACAGTTCCTCAAGCTGTCTCATAATATCTTCCCGACCTACAAATAAGTCACCCTCTACTGGGTCGCCAATAACATAGTGATTTTGTACTGGTTGAGTAATGGAAATGTTACCAATATCTTGAGCAATGCTTTCTAGGGCTGTTTTCCAATTTTGAGCAATATCGACAATCAAACCTTGTTCTGCTTGGGGAAGAGTCTCCGCATTATTTTGAATTCCTGTTAACTGGCCTATGGCTCTAGCGAGTGCAAAAGCAGTAGTTGACTTTGAGGTTGCTGTTAAAATGAGTTGTGTCTCTTCGACGACGCGACGCAAACCATTGATTGCTTTCCAGGTGCTGGGGCGTAAAAGTGGTTCAGAGGGAAAGATGGGAACTTGTATTTTGGCAATGGCATAGGGGTCTTTTGCAGCTTTAAACTGAGTGAGCGTTTGAGCCAAGAGAAATATTTCTTCACCGTACAACAAAGAACGTACTTTCTCAAATGCTGCTGTTGCTTCTTCAGGTTGTTGTTCGTGGAGATACCAGAAACCTGCAACAGTTGCACGAGATGGAGTATCTAAACGAGTTGGTGTTCTTGAGGAGACTCTTCGCAGAAAAATATTGAATTCTCTGAAAAACAGTAATTTCAATTCTTGTGCTAGAGATGCAGAAGCAAATTTCACAAGCTTCCAATCATAGGGATTTTCTGCTAGTTGAGCAACTCGATAAACAAGTTGCTCTGGCGGAAGTTCTGCTAGCACCTGATTGATAGCATTGACAACCGGAATAAATTGTAAGCTATATTTTAAGAGTTGATCGATATTTTCTAAACCTACTTGCCAATCTTTTCTCAACCAAAGTTTTAAGCGATTTGTTAGTAAGGGTAAAGGAATAGAGGTTATTCTAGGTAGAAACCAACTACGATTCTGGACTGATATCAAGTTTAGTGGTACACCAATTAACCAGTTTTCTGGATGCAAAATCGTCACGCCAAATGCCACACCAAACACCATACCAACCGCTCTCATACCAAACAACATACTAACTGCCACACCAATCACCACAGCAAACGCCATACCAACTGCTATGCGAACCATTACGCCTGCCTTCACCTCTGCCTTCACGCCAACTGCCATGCCTAATGCCACACCTGCCTTCACGCAAAACGCAACGCCGAACGCCATGCCTCCCGCCAAAGCAAACACCACGCCAACTGCCACACCCAGCACTACTCCTCCTGCCACGCCAACCGCCACCCCTCCTGTCATGCCAATCACTACTCCTCCTGCCATGCCTAATGCCACATTTCCCCAATCAATGATACAACCCATTTGCTCAAGTAATCCGCAAGCCAAATAAGGAGCACAAAACATCAACAATAATCCCTGAAACCATAATTTCAACTGGTTAGGGTGCTGACGCAGAAACTTTAGCTGGCTTCGCCAAGTAGTTTGTTTTTCTAGACCTTCTCCACCACCATACTTTTCCACATACCACCGCAGCGCCTGGGGGAAATAAAACACCCAATACAACAACCGCAAATAATCCAAAGGATTCCAAATAGAGAGGGGTCGCTTCAATTGTGGTGCTAGATCGAGACGAGGAACAGAATCACTATTTTTTTTCATCTTAAGAACATTAATAATTGAAATGTTGTAGGGGTGAATGGCCATTTGCTAACGCAAAGCTGCCGCTAACGCCCCTACTTTTAGGTTTCCAGCATCCCCACAAGTACATCAACTAATGAATGCTTACTATAATTTCATTAATTTTCTTGTCCAAATCTAGCTAATAATTCGTCACGAGATAAGTTAGATAACTGTAAAATTAGCCTGTTCAAATCTTCTTTTGGCAACTCCATAATTTGAATTTGTTCAATAATTACCTCTAGATGGTTATCTAATTGGCCAAAGCGAAATACAAGTAAGCTTTCGATTATTTCTTGACGTGCTTGTTGATATCCCTGTCGATACCCTTCTTGTCTAGCCTCTTCTAAACGTTGGGAAAAAAGTGGTGATAATTTAATCAACTTTCACCTCCAAATCTAGCTAATAGTTCGTCACGAGATAAACTAGGTAACTGTAAAATTAGCCTGGAATAATCTTCTTTTGGCAACTCCATAATCTGTTGAATAATTACCTCTAGTTGGCTATCCAATTCTCCAAAGCGAAATACAAGTAAGTTTTTGATCGTTTCTCGACGTTCTTGTTGTACACCTTGTTGTACTCCTTGTTGTACTCCTCGTTGGACTCCCGACTGAGTAGCCTCTTCTAAACGTTGGGAAAAAAGTGGTGATAATCTCATAATTAACTCCCTATCTTCTGGATCTTTATCTGGATTTACTTCTATATTACTCAGCAAATCTGCTAATAACAATAAAGCATTTTCACGATGGATATTATCTTTGGGTAATGCTTCTAATTCATCAATGGCTTGAGACTGAACTTTGTCCTTACCTAATATTCTCAGCCACATGGTTTCTGGAGTTTTTGGTAATTGATGAATCACTACTATTGCTGTGCGGAAATATTCTCCTAAAAAGTAAATTCCCGAACACCAGTTTTCTTCATCTAAAGTAGCTCTAAATCCATCTAATATTTTCTGAGAAGCTGTAGGAGTTAATATCCATAATTTCGGATAATCATCCATAGGAATACAAGTTTTATTTCGGTTCATTTCTCGTTTAACTTTCAGTAATTTGAGAATATAACTATTAATTTCATCAGGGGTTAAAGGATTACGATAAGGTTCAAATAAAGCAGAAGTTGTAGCCAAGCGACCTAATAATCCTAATTCTTCTGGATTTCCTTGAAGTTGTGGTTGGGGTGAAAACCAAACATCTATTTGTCGGACCTCTCCTCGAACTTCACGGGGTGCTTTTACTTCCCCAATACTTGATAGTAATTCTTCTAAATATTGTTTGGCAAATTGGTCGTGGGGAAATATAGTCATTTTTTTTATTATAGGAGGGAATAGGAAATAAAGAACAGTTGGAACTATACCTCATAGATTAAAGAAATACTATAGCTTTTTCCTCTCAAATTGTTCATAACATAGACGCATAACTTT
>NZ_CEZPJD010000358.1:0-7966 GCF_983059655.1 Okeania sp. | reverse complement strand
ATGTACGGTTTTGGAGAGCAACGGCTTTCGTGAGAGAGTCGTTGACTTTAATTATATTAGTCGCGGGCGGGCAGTCCGAGACATTAAACGGACGCGGAGGAAAGCATAAGACTACCGCCAAGGTAGCAGCACCCAATGTTAGCGACAGCTATGCGAAGCAAAACGTCCACCCACCGAAGAGCTTCGGTTCAGTAGGAATATCCGCGCCTTCAGGCCGGAGAGGATGTCAACAACTCTCAAAATTGGCATGAGAGGTAATGCAGTCAGAGGGTTACAACAACGTCTTAAGGCCAAGGGATTTTTAAAAGGAAAAATAGATGGGAAATTTGGCCTTCAAACTCAAACTGCTGTTAAGATGGCTCAAAGAAAATATAAACAACAGCAAGATGGAATTGTAGATACCCCTCTATGAATAGCTTTACTACGTTAATCAAAAAACTGATCAACTGTGGTAAACTTAACAATGTTAACGTAGAACTTAAAAGAAAAAACTAGGTGTGCCTAAATCAGAACGTAAAATTCTCCTAGATTTTGAAAAACCTCTAGCAGAATTAGAAAACCGTATAAATCAGATTCGTGAACTAGCTAAAGACTGTAGTAGTGTAGATGTCTCTGAGCAAATTAGCCAACTAGAAGCAAAAGCAACTCAACTACGTCAAGAAATCTTTAATGGTCTTTCCCCTGTACAGAAACTACAGTTAGCTCGCCACCCAAGGCGACCAAGTACTCTCGATTATATCCAAGCTATTTGTGATGAGTGGATCGAATTACATGGCGATCGTGGTGGAAGTGACGATCCAGCAATAGTAGGTGGCTTGGCCAGAATAGATGGAATGCCAATTGTTATTATTGGTCATCAAAAAGGACGAGATACCAAAGATAATGTGGCCCGTAATTTCGGCATGGCCTCAGCAGGAGGATATCGCAAAGCAATGAGGCTAATGGAACATGGCAATAGCTTTGGAATGCCAATCTTGACCTTTATCGATACTCCTGGTGCATGGCCAGGTATAGAAGCCGAAAAATTGGGACAGGGAGAAGCGATCGCTTACAATCTACGAGCAATGTTTCATCTAGATGTACCAATAGTTTGTACGGTGATTGGAGAAGGTGGTTCAGGTGGGGCTTTAGGGATTGGAGTGGGCGATCGGTTGCTCATGTTAGAACATTCTGTATATACAGTTGCTAGTCCTGAAGCTTGTGCAGCAATTTTATGGAAAGATGCTGGTAAAGCTTCTCAAGCTGCGGATGCTTTGAAAATAACTTCTTGGGATTTAAAAAATATAGGGATTATAGATAGTGTCATCCCAGAACCAAATGGTGGCGCTCATGCTAACCCATTACAGGCAGCAGAAAATCTCAAAAAGGCCATAATTAGCAATATAGAAGAATTAACTAAGATCAGCAGTGAGGAGCGCCGAAAACAACGTTATCAAAAGTTCCGTTCCATAGGAGTATTTTTGGAAACTTAAAAACTGAAATTGATTTTGTCTTCTGGTTAACCGCTTCGTGGAAGTCAAAAATCACAAATTATTAACCCATTAATAAAAGTTTGATTTTTCGACGGATGAATATCTTCTCTCTGTATCCAGTTAATTTTTTTGACTAAATCCACAAAATGGATAAGAAAGATTATTGTTAGTGACTTAATTATTTCTACTCTGGGAGTACTCAATAGACGATCCACATAATAAAATGTAATTCAATGAAGTGATGAGAATTTAGTATACTTTTAATAAGTTGATTTTAGGTTATACTAGAAACTAAGTTATAGTGTCAACCCTAATAAGAATACAATAAACGGTTATTAAAATAACCTCAGTAGTTTTTCATCTATCACTTTAGCTAGGGAAATATTGCTCTCATAACTCTCAAACATTTTATCAAAATGTTAGCGTAAAACCCATACCATAGCGCAGCTTGGTGTCATATGGTAATGCTAACAAATCTTGCGGTTTCACAGATAATCTGTAAATCAACGCAAGTATAAATATTTTGGCTGCCGGGCAGGCAGTGTAAGTCTGTCGAGCGACTGTAAGACCTGAAGTGAGTAAATCCCTGAAGGCGGGTGCATTGAAGCAAGTCCTAACCCGTGAAGGTTATGAATCCCACGTTTGATCTATTGATTCAGCGCTGGGAGGATGTCAACTAGTAAAATTAATAAAATTCAACAGAATCTAGATAGAATTTTTTTCTTTCATTGTTTTTCAATTTGTTCAATTCACTTGCAAATAAAAAGTCGCCCGACAAGGGCGAGGCTTCAGACCTAATTTTTCGGTGAAAATAGATTCTTGCTCGGTGTCATACTTACAGCAGAGAAATTTTTAATTTCTCATTCTCATAGTTCATTGCTAATTAGGGTTTGCTGAATAAAGTATGAGTGGTAAAGGCAGGAGCCAGAATTTCCTACGTAATGCTCCGCAAACAGCAATCCTGCAATTCAGGAGGAATGGGAATTGTAGAAGAGGTAGTCAGAGGAATCATCCCTTGATTTTCTGCCCCACTATGCGCCCAAAATGCGCTCTCTTTTGAGCTATTACTACCTAGAAACTGGTACTCCCTTAGTGCTAAAACCTTTGCCTGTAAAGACTTTTAAATTTAATCAACAAACCCTAATTAATAACTAAAACTGATTACCACCAATGAACAGAGAGCTGCACTCTAAGCTAAATGGCCTAGCAAAAGTTAGGTCAAGATACAACTTGCTTTTTTTTAAATCTGATCCGGATCTATTATGACTCAAACTTTTTCCAACGCTTCCAATAACACAACTAGCACCAATGGCTCTAAAACATCTGATGCAGCTACAAATGGTATTTCTCACCGACCTGACCGCAGCTCCTCATCTAATGGTCAACCGATAAGGCAACAACCTCCTGCTGAAGAGACCAATGAAGCAATGATGGAGGCAGTACGGACAATACTACTATCAGTAGGAGAAAATCCTGAACGAGAAGGATTACTCAAGACTCCTAAGCGGGTTGCAGAAGCAATGCGATTCCTCACTCAAGGCTATAATCAATCCCTTGAAGAAATTGTCAATAATGCCATTTTTGACGAAGGTCATAATGAAATGGTTCTAGTTAGAGATATCAATCTTTTTAGTCTTTGTGAGCATCATATGTTACCATTTATGGGAAAAGCTCATGTAGCTTATATCCCCAATCAAAAAGTAGTAGGTCTGAGTAAGCTAGCTCGGATTGTGGAAATGTATTCTCGTAGATTGCAAGTTCAGGAGCGACTCAACCGTCAAATTGCTGAGGCAATTCAACAAGTTTTAGAACCAAAAGGTGTTGCAGTTGTCATAGAAGCTACTCATATGTGTATGGTAATGCGAGGAGTACAAAAGCCTGGTTCCTGGACTGTTACCAGTGCTATGCTTGGTTTATTTGAAGAAGATCAGAAAGTTAGAGAGGAATACCTGAGCTTAATTCGCCATCAACCTGCATTCTTTTGAAGTAGCAATCAGTAATCAGCAATCAGCAATCAGCAATCAGCTTCTAGTTGCGTGTATAATAAGGGATACTCAAGAGAAGCAGCTCCGCGTCTACAAACCCCCATAAAAGGCGTACCATGCACTTTTTCAAATATAGTGGGGGAACTTAAACCCTTGAATTTTCAGCTAATAGTGAAATACTGTTTGCGGAGCATTCCGGAACGGAAAAGCTGATAGCTAGTTCATGGCTATTAACTGAATGCCCTGGGAATAAGGAAGCAACTTTTCTTATTTCCCTCTTCTTTTCGATAATAATTATGTATAGAAAAGTAGGGGAAAAAGCTGAGAGTTAAAGCAAATAATTAAACAAACAAATCTATTATCAAGAGATTTATGGTATGGCTAAACCAATAAAATTTGGAACAGATGGCTGGCGTGGTGTTATAGCTGATGATTTTACTTTTGAACGAGTTTCTTTAGTAGCCCCAATCGCAGCGCAAATTTTAGAAAAAAATTATGCTGGTTCCACGAATAATAGTAAAACAGTAATTGTTGGCTACGACCGTAGATTTATGGCCGAAGAATTTGCCCAAGTTGCTGCTGAAGCTGTTCAAAATGCAGGGTTTGATGTACTGTTAACAGAAACTTATGCTCCTACTCCAGCTTTTAGTTGGGCAGCATTTGAAAAACAAGCTCTTGGGGCAATCGTCATGACTGCTAGTCATAATCCAGGAAAATATTTAGGGTTAAAAGTAAAGGGTGCTTTTGGTGGGTCAGTTCCTCCAGAAATTACACAACAAATAGAAGAATTATTAACAGTTGAAGTAGAAAAAAATCCAGTTCAGGGGAGCAAAATAGAAAGTTTTAATCCTTGGCCGAGTTATTGTGAAACTCTACAAAAAATGGTAGATATTAACAACATTAAGTCTGCTATTAATGAGGGAAAATTAAAGGTTTTTGCAGATGTAATGCACGGAGCTGCGGCGGGAGGGTTGCAAAAGATATTGGGAGTAGAAATTCAAGAGGTTAATGGTAGTCGCGATCCTTTATTTGATGGTGGTGCACCTGAACCTTTGCCTCGCTATTTGAGTAAACTTTTTAAAGAAATGAAAAGTTATCGAGCAGCAAATCAAGGAAGTTTATCAATTGGATTAGTGTTTGATGGAGATAGCGATCGCATTGCTGCGGTGGATGGTGAGGGGAATTTTCTCAGTTCCCAAATTTTAATTCCTATTCTGATAGAACATCTAACAACTAGGCATGGGTTTAGTGGGGAAGTTGTAAAGACTATTAGTGGTTCCGATTTATTTCCCAAGGTGGCACAGTTATATAATATGCCAATTTTTGAAACTCCCATTGGTTATAAATATATTGCCGATCGGATGTTGTCAACTAAGGTGCTTGTGGGTGGAGAAGAGTCTGGGGGTATTGGTTATGGTACTCATATTCCGGAAAGGGATGCTTTATTATCTGCACTTTATTTGTTAGAGGCAGTAGTAATGTCTGGTGAAGATTTAAGTGCAATTTACGGGAAACTGCAAGAAAAAACTGGTTTTAGTTCTGTTTATGACAGGATAGATTTACCTTTGCCTAATATGGAGGTGCGATCGCGTTTGTTGGAGCAGTTACAAAATTATCCTTTGACAGAGGTTGCTGGACAAAAAGTGGTTGATTGTTTGACTATAGATGGTTATAAGTTGCGGTTGGCTGATGGTCGTTGGTTATTGATTCGGTTTAGTGGTACTGAACCTGTTTTGCGACTTTATTGTGAAGCTGCGAATATGCAGCAGGTTAAGCAGACTTTGGAATGGGCTAAAAATTGGGCTAACAGTATTGCTTGATTTATGCAAAGTTTTTGCTAGACAAGGATTTAGCCACGGATACACGGATGATTTATCTGCATTCTGTGAAGCTCTAAAAAACGGCAAGGATTTTCCTCTTGCATCCTCAAAAAGCGAGTGTGTAATTCCGAGGAGACCTCGGAATGAAAGACACACTCAAGACAAATTGTGATATAATTTAAGCATTGGGGTTAACTCGCCCCTACGCATGACTTTTTATTCAACCTCAAAACAGCATTTAGTCACTGAATATATATAGAAGGGAAACTCACACCATCAAAGCAGAGAAAGTTATCATCCTGTGAAGCTCCAAGGAAAACAGCAAAGTATTTCCCCTTGCATCTTCAAAAAGCGAGTGTGTAATTCCGAGGAGACCTCGGAATGAAAGACACACTCAAGACAAATTGTGATATAATTTAAGCATTGGGGTTAACTCGCCCCTACGCATGACTTTTTATTCAACCTCAAAACAGCATTTAGTCACTGAATATATATAGAAGGGAAACTCACACCATCAAAGCAGAGAAAGTTATCATCCTGTGAAGCTCCAAGGAAAAAAGTGGCGATCGCCAAATTCGCCTGCCCCATCAACAGTATCAATATTATTCATGTAGAAGCGATATAGCTACCACACTTGCTCCCCTAACGCTATATTCACAAATCCAGAAATTTCTCATCCTGTGAAGCTCCAAAAAAAACAGCAAAGTATTTCCCCTTGCATCTTCAAAAAAATCCTTGTCTAGCAACAACGATTTGGCCACAGATATAGCAATGAGCGCTGGTATATTTACAAATTGCAGGATTTGCCCAATAGCTAAAAGTCTTATGTTATCGGCAATTTATTCCCTCTGTTGCCAGATGAGCTGTTGCCTGTTGCCTGCGCACAGCGCTATATACGGATGATTAATCTGCATTTTGTTAAGCTCTAAAAAAACGGTAAGGATTTTCCTCTTGCATCGCCAAAAAAATTGTGATACAATTTAAGCATTGGGGTCAACTCGCCCCTACACATGACTTTTTATTCAACTTTAAACAAAATTTCGCCACTGAATATATATAGATTTAACTTCCGCGTAGCGGTACTAGATATAAAATTATGGAAGCAGGTTTGGTAGGTTTAGCAGGTTGGGGATTATCAAAAATAGCAGATTCATTGTGGGATACTGCTTGGGAAAAAGGAGGTAAAAGCCTCACTCAATCTCTCAATAAAACAGATATAGAAAAGGCAATTAAATCTGGAGAAAAAGCTGTGAAGGAATGGGAAAATAAACTCTCGCCTCAACAGCTTTTATTTTATTCGGCTAAACAAGATGGTTGGGGTGGAGTTAATAAATTTCTCAGCCAATACTTTCAACATTCTGCTGTTTTGCAAGAGTTACAAAAACCATTAGTTAGTGAAGGCAAGCCAGATATTGATATTTTAGTTACTATTTTTCAACAAGAAGCACAGACAAAAAATATTCAATTAAATCAACAATTTTTACAACCTTGGATAGAAACTTTTGTGAATGCTTATTTTCAACAAACTGATACTTATATTAAATTCCAAGTAGCTAAACAAAATTATTTTGAACAGTTAGCAAATTGGTTTGATGATGTGAAATTTGCTGGGATTTCTGTGCCTGGGCAAGAAGTAGAAAAGTCAGAAAAATTAGCCTATATTTTTGTCATGCCAGATGTGGTAGAAGATATCTCCATAGGAGGAGGTTTTGAAAGAGATTTATTATTAGCTGGAACTGGGGAAAAACTGGAAAGAGAGCTTTTTGTAAATACTACTGGCAGAAAATTTTTAGCCTCGGAATTATTGACTCAAAGTCAGTCACGGAAATTCGTAATATTAGGTGCGCCTGGTTCGGGAAAAACAACTTTGATGAGTTATTTTGCCGTGATGTTGGCACAAACACAACCTCAACTTTTGGGTTTAGATCCAAACACGGACTGGCTGCCAATTTTAATCAGGATGCGAGATTTGGCAAGACATCCAGACAAAAGTATTCTCGAATATGTCCGCGTATTTGCCGAGAAAACTATGGCGGTCAAAACTTTACCAACAGGATTTTTTGAACATTGGTTAGAAGATGGCAGAGCATTAATATTGTTGGATGGGTTGGATGAAGTGGCAGAGGAGGGAAAACGTTATGATGTTGTTAGGCGCATTGAGAATTTTTTAGGGCAGTTTGACAGAAATAGAGCAATTATTACATCTCGCCCTGCTGGTTATCGACGCGACTTTTTCCGCACAGAGGAATTTCCCCACTATCAAATGCAGTCGTTTGATGATGAGAAGATTTCGGCATTTATCAATAATTGGTATGACAGTCGGTTTCAGGATCAGGCGGAGGCAGAAAGGCGCAAGGAAAGTTTACGAAAGGCGTTGGATGATAATGACCGGATTAAGTTATTGGCCCGAAATCCTTTGTTATTGACTATTATTGCTTTGATTCATAGGTATCAGGCGGTTTTGCCCAAAAGACGGTTTGAGCTTTATGATGCTGCGGTGAAGACACTGTTAACTTCTTGGGATGCGAATAAAGAAATTAGTAATCATGGGGTGTTTAAATATTTAGATTTAGACGATCTACGCAGGTTGATGGAATTGTTGGCTTTTTGGGTGCATACTCAGGGAAATGTTGAGGATAATGAGGGTGGCACGTTGATAGATAGGGATGAGTTGATAGAGCAGTTGAGT
>NZ_CEZPJD010000357.1:0-7989 GCF_983059655.1 Okeania sp. | reverse complement strand
GGTGTTTCCTGTACCGTAGTTGGTTGTGGCACTACAGGTGGTTGTGGATTTACTGTTTCCTGTACCACAGTTGGTTGTGGCACTACCGGTTGTGATTGGCTGTTTGTTTGTTGTTTTTCTTCCATATATCCTCAGTAAAGGAATTTTAGTAAGTCTGTCCTAAATATCTTTAAGATTTACTCATATCCTATATCCGGTCTATTGGATTTTAGGGGATTTTGTGTAAAATTTGCCAGCAAATAATATATGTAAATGTTTTTTCTGTCCTTATTTAACAGATTAGATGAATTTAGTTGCATCAAACCTTGAAGAAATAGTCAGTAATCAATAAGTAACTGAGAATAAGGTTGATGGGGATTATAACTCCACTAAATCCCATTGGCATCCCCTATACATCAAGTCCGGAGAATTCCTTAATTAAATGGGGTAAATCTTCCTTTTCTCACGAAAAAGTTGGGTAGTTATGCCTCGCCCTTGTAGGGCAATTTTTTATTTGCTAGTGAATTGAATACATGCTACACTATCACTGCCAGGGGCACTAGGAAACTATAAAAGGACATAAAGGTAAGCATAAGACTACTGTTAAGGTAGCAGCAGCCTAAGAAGCATCAACCCGCCGAAGAGTTAGGGATCGGTAGGAATATCTGTACCTTTAGGCCAGAGAGGATGTCAATATTGTCCCCGCTTCCTACTCTCATCAGGGTAGGTTTTTTACTTTCTGGTTGTGACTGGACTTGCACAACAAGGAAAACTTGGGAGAAAAAAAGCTTAGAGATTATTAAGTTTGAATGAGTTTCTGCTTACTTGTCCACTTTCTCTCTTCGTCTAACCCTCATTATTCCTTGTAAACCCTCCCTAATCCTTTAATGTATAAAGTATTCAACTGGAAATTATATTAAGTGGGGTATTATATAAAATTCGGTTATATAATATATGTTGATAATTCTATAATTACCTCAACCTCTCCCACTCCCAAATACATGACAAGTACTCAACTGTATTTGATATTAAACCCATCAAGGAAAAGAGAATTTTAAGAGCTTGAGTAAAGAAGCAAGATACATATTGCACCGAGAAATAATCTAAAATCTAAAATTTTTAAATTAATTCAAACAAACTAAAATCAGTCCAAGTAGTAATCCGATCTAAATTTTTTGCTACTGTTAAAGATATCGTTAAAATTGCTTAAGACCCGGATACCCGATGAATGTTTTTGAAATTTTATTCTTCTGCAAATAAAAGAAAATTGTCAGCTTAGAATCAACAAAGATTGACAATAAACAAGAATTATGATTTATAAATCCAGATTAATAGAGACACTTACAGGCAAAAATCGTGGTTTACTAGCAAGTAAAAATGACCAACAAGTAATTCTAGCAGCGATCGCTCAAGTAGAAGATTATAATCCCAACCCTTGTCCCTTGGAAGCAAAAGAACTATTAAACGGCAATTGGCGATTACTTTATACTACCAGTCAAGAATTACTACGCATTGATAGTTTTCCTTTCCTGAAACTAGGGGAGATTTATCAATGTATCCGAGTCCAAGATACAGCAGTCTATAATATTGCTGAAGTATCTGGTTTGCCTTTTTTAGAAGGAATAGTTAGTGTTGTTGCTCAGTTTGAAGCTGTGTCAGAAAAGCGAGTAAATGTTAAATTTAATCGTTCAATTTTAGGATTACAAAGTTTAATAGATTATCGATCGCCTAATAAATTAATTGCCGAAATAGAATCAGGAAAAAAATTTACTGCTGTTGATTTTAATATACAAAACCGAGAACAAAAAGGATGGTTAGATATTACATATTTAGATGAAGATTTACGCATTGGAAGAGGCAATCAGGGCAATGTATTTGTACTAACTAGGGTGTAAGGTAATACACTCACTAATTTTTGTGAATGATGAGTAATTTAGAAATCTTCTATTAGAGAACTTAAGCGCTGCAACAAAGGGTCTGCATCCGTTGTAGATTGTTGAACAGGTAAATCTTCTTCTTTTATTGATTTAGTAGAAGTTAATTCTTCTGACTCTTCTTGAGCTGATTTAGTAATCGGTATTTCTATCTGTGACAATTCTGTCTTAAAAGTCTCCATAACTTCAATTAATTTAGCATCTAAATTTAATTGAATTTGACTCAACTGTTGATTCAATTGATTCAAGCTTTTTCTTAAATCATTTTCATTTGATTGAACTGTATTATTAGATGTCTTTAATTGTTCAGAAACCAACTTTGTTTCTAACTCAGAAAAATGTTTGGTAAGCCTCTCATAAATCCGATGTTCTAGCCGTTGTAAATTAGACGCAGATTGAGCTAAATCTGTTGATGATGAAGATACATCCAAAAATTGCCACAGAGCTTGTTTACAAAGATTGCTAAAAGTTCGATATTTGTGAGAATTTAACTCTTTTTCTATAGCTGTCAATAATTGTCGATCTGCTGCCTCTTCGGTAAAAAAGACTTCTTTTTTCTGATTTTTTTCCCAAAGCATCAGGTAATATTTTTGTTAACTTAATACGAGGACAGAGAAAATAAATTTTCTACTGTGCCCCCGTTATTTTTTACTTCCAGAACTAGAAAAAACTAAACAGGAACCTCAGTGCTATACTTACAGAAGTTTTCGAGTCTTGTAGGTACAAGTTTGTATTGCCCCAGGGAACAGGAAATAGAGAACAGGAGATATTAAGAATAGTCTATACTCTACCTTACGCTTCCTCAAAAGTGCTGTAATTATAAACTGAATTTTAGCACCTGAAGTTATCTAAAATTGCTTAGATGTTACAACCTCAAATATCTTTGTAATTTTAACTAGCTATCAGCTATTAGCTATCAGCTATCAGCCTAAAAAGGAAGTCCATAGATAATAGTATCTGTTTCGCATCATTCCGGAACGGAAAAGCTTGGGTAAAAAATCCCCAGCACGCAAGCTTGTCATTTAATTTTAGGAGGGATTTAAATCCCCTTTGCGCAAAGCTGTTTGCGTAGCATTCCGTAGGAAACGCTGATTGCTGAAATGCTGTTTGCAGAGCATTCCGTCAGGAAACGCTTTTTAAAACTTATCTAGATATTGCTAGTTGAGCCTCTCCATAAATATATTGTCCCAGAGCATTTGCTTCTCTAGATGGTTGAGCTAAATGAGCTTTGAGACCTGCCTCTTGTAATAACTTTTCCAAATCTTCCTGGAAAAATTCTGCACCACCGCCAGTCATCACAACATCTGTCACCCTTTCTGGTAGCCACTTAATCAAACGGTCACAGAGTTTAGCCGCAAAAACTTTACGCAACTCAGGCACAACACCATCAAGATTAATCGGTTTAGTCGCTCCTTTGGGACGATAGGAACGCTGGCCTTCTGGTTTATGGACTGCTTCTAGCAAATACAAAGACTGAGCATCTGCTCCCTCAATCTTAGAGGCCACATCTTCATAAAATTGGCTCATGGCAAAAGGTTCGCTCTTAGAAGCAGCTCTAGCAAACCGAAAACGGTCTACCATTAAAAAGTCTGTAGTCTGATGGCCAATATCAACAACAGCAAGAGATAGTTTAGGTAACTCTGGCTTAAATTCCTTGCCATTGTTAGCTTCACACCATAGCAAACTACCATAGCCCTCTGGCATGACCCAAACCTTATTAATTCTAATTTCCGTAGGTTCGCTACCCCGATAGGACATTTTATGAGGACATTGTAATTGACTAACAATCTGTTCCTTTTCCTTTTCAAATTGCTCTTGGGAATAAAATGGTAAACCCATCACAACTGAAAACTCGCCCTTGAGCTGAAAATAACCAGCACAGGCCAAAATTTTCATGAGAGCATCTTCGACTTTGGACTTGGCAAAAGAGCGTTCATCACCGAATAGATTGGCCCCAAAATCAGCAGCCAACTGACCTACAGCGTATCCAGAGCCTTGATATTCCAGCCACATATCTAATAGTGGGTCTGTAGGTTTAGACTCAAAATTACCCGATCTGACTTGTTCTAAAGTTAATTGTTTGACATTAGCTGGAATAAAAACTACACCATTGGGAGTCCGACTAACACAAGCTTTACTAGCTGTTCGTCCTAAGTCTACACTCAAGATTGTTTTTTTACCGACACTTTGTGATTTCTGGGTCAGCATTGCTGCTGCTCCTGGCTGTTTAATAACCATTAGGCTGTATTACCTCACTAAACTTTTAAATCAAAATACTGCCGTTGTTAAAAATCCTAGTTAATTGATTAATTAAGACCTACGGCATTAAGCGAATAAAATCGCTGAATAAAATTAACATAGAAGGTAGAAGTAAAGTACTTTCAGAAGTTTCAGTCAACTGGAGAATACACACTCTATACTTTTACACCTTCACTTCTGCAGTACGGGGAAATTCCCATATCAGGTATGAGACCTTCCTCTATTTCACGCTTGTTAAAATAAGCGAGTATGTTAGACCGCTCGGTTGAAAAGTGGAGATTTTCAGACTTTCTCTAGATAGCTTTTTGGTCAAACCTATTCTTTTGAGCCGAGGACATATAGCTAACTAAATATAATATTAGATATTAGTCCGGTCAAAATAATTATTAAAGCATCGTTTCACGAAGCTCCCTTCATTAATTAAACAAGTTAATGACACTTTGCAGGAATTGTTATTAGAATTTCTAATTTAATTAAAATAACTCTCCATGAATTTAGCATCTTAAGTTAAAAATGTTTAGCACAAACAAAGGAAAAGGAAAAAAGTTGATTTTTTGACTGTGCCTCTCTTCACTTCTTAGTAAGCAAAACATCTAGGCAACTAGAGTAATTCCCTACTTCTAACAAAATGACTTTATATTCATTTAAAGATTTAACCTGAAATTAATATTTCCTTCTTAATATTCCTAATAATACCCTTCGCTTATTTTTTCACCAAAACCGTAGGATTTTAGTATTCTCTCCTAAATAGACATCTCCAAAAATTAAAAATCAAAGCAATTACACTCTATAAAATTATCAATTAATTATCCCTGTTCCCTGTTCCCTGTTCCCTCTTTTATCGAGATATCTAATATATAGCAAGGAAAGAGTTACTTAGGACTTATATTGTAAGCATTCAGCCTTCAGCCATCAGCTATCAGCTATTGCTTTTTGTTTAGGATCGACGCTTGATTAATTGTCTTACTACAAAAATTGCCTCCCTTGTCCTTAAAGTCAGTTGTTAATTTAAACACTGTCCTATATGAAAGAGTCTTGTTGCTGAAGTCCGCAGTTCTTCCAGAGGAGGCTAGCTGACAGCTAATAGCTATTTGCGCAGCAGTCCGCAGGAAATGCTTACCTTATATTAATGATGAACTTTAGTATACAGAAATACTTTTACCATTGTTCCCTGTTCCCTATACATAGTAATCCGCCCATTGATTGTGACAATTTTTATGATAGTTAGTTTGAACTGAAAACCTTTAAAATTCTGACTCCTGACTCCTGACTCCTAACTCCTGACTCCTAATTTCCTTAGTGTCAATGCCAGGAGATTTGTTCTGAAAGTCCAAGTAGTTGCCCTAAAGTCTATTGTTAAGTTACATTTAGTTAAGATTATGAGTATTTTTTTAACTACTGAGTTAATAGTGTCAGTAGTATAAAAGATCACACTAGCCATTTCAATGCAATTTTACTAAAAGAGGCCAATAATTTATGAAAATTTCTTGGAGAACAATTGTACTTTGGAGTTTACCAGCTCTAGTCATCGGCTTTTTTGTCTGGCAAGGAGCATTCTCCCCAACAGTGGCAAACATGGGTAGCAATACCGCCAGTACCCGAATGAGCTATGGTCGATTCTTGGACTACTTACAAGCGGACCGAGTGACAAGCGTAGACCTTTATGAAGGTGGCCGTACAGCTATTGTTGAAGCAGTAGATCCAGAACTAGATAATCGGGTCCAAAGATTACGAGTAGATTTACCGGCCAATTCTCCAGACCTAATTTCTCGTCTACGAGAAGCAAATATCAACTTTGACAGTCATCCCCCACGCAATGAAGGAGCAATATGGGGCTTATTAGGAAATTTGGTTTTCCCAGTTTTATTGATTGTCGGTCTATTTTTCCTCTTCCGTCGCTCCAGTAATGTCCCTGGTGGCCCTGGACAAGCAATGAATTTTGGTAAGTCTAAGGCCCGCTTCTCCATGGAGGCGAAGACAGGTGTACTGTTTGATGATGTGGCTGGAGTTGATGAGGCCAAGGAAGAATTACAAGAAGTTGTGACTTTCCTCAAAAAACCAGAAAGATTCACTGCTGTAGGAGCGCGTATTCCTAAAGGTGTGCTATTAGTTGGACCTCCAGGAACTGGTAAAACTTTGTTGGCCAAGGCGATCGCTGGTGAAGCTGGTGTTCCATTTTTCAGCATTTCTGGTTCGGAATTTGTAGAAATGTTTGTGGGTGTGGGTGCTTCCCGCGTTCGTGACCTCTTCAAAAAAGCAAAGGAAAATGCTCCTTGTATTATCTTTATTGATGAAATTGATGCAGTAGGTAGACAACGTGGTGCTGGTATCGGTGGTGGTAATGATGAAAGGGAACAAACTCTTAACCAGTTACTGACAGAAATGGATGGTTTTGAGGGTAACACTGGTATCATTATTATTGCTGCTACTAACCGTCCTGATGTATTAGACTCTGCATTATTACGCCCAGGTAGGTTTGACCGTCAAGTTACTGTTGATGCTCCAGATATTAAAGGTCGTTTGTCAATTCTGGAAGTTCACGCTCGCAACAAGAAGCTCAGTGAAGAAGTATCCCTAGATGCGATCGCTCGTCGTACTCCTGGTTTTACAGGTGCAGATTTGGCCAACTTGCTGAATGAAGCAGCAATTCTCACTGCTCGTCGTCGTAAAGAAGCAATTACCATGCCGGAAATTGATGATGCCGTAGACCGGGTGGTTGCAGGTATGGAAGGAACTCCACTCATGGATGGTAAGAGCAAGCGATTAATTGGTTATCACGAAATTGGTCATGCTATCGTTGGTACTTTGATTAAAGACCATGACCCCGTGCAAAAAGTTACTTTGATTCCCCGTGGTCAAGCTCGTGGTCTCACCTGGTTTATGCCTAGTGAAGACCAAGGTTTAATCTCCAGGTCACAAATTTTGGCTCGTATTACTGGCGCTCTTGGTGGTCGCGCTGCTGAGAAAGTTATTTTTGGTGATGCTGAAGTGACAACTGGTGCTGGCAATGACCTGCAACAGGTTACAGGAATGGCACGTCAAATGGTGACTCGTTATGGTATGTCGAATTTGGGTCCGATGTCTTTGGAAACTGGACAAAGTGAGGTCTTTTTGGGTCGCGACATGATGACTCGTTCAGAATATTCTGATGAGATCGCTTCTCGTATTGACGATCAAGTTCGCACTATTGTTGAACATTGTTATGAACACGCTTGTGACATAATGCGTGAGAATCGAGTTGTCATAGATCGTTTAGTCGATCTGCTCGTTGAGAAAGAAACTATTGATGGTGATGAGTTCCGACAAATTGTAGCTGAGTACACTAATGTTCCAGAAAAAGAACGTTTTGTTCCCATTGTGTAATTTTAGCTATCAGCAGTCAGCTATCAGCGGTCAGCTTTTCCTGCGGAATTCTGCGCAAACAGCGGTCAGCAAGATTATTTTTTTAACGTTTAGAGGGGGTTCAACTCCTCCTAAACAATCCTGCTTATAGAAGCAACAGTAGGGACGTTCCATGGAACGTCCCTAAAAATTTTTGGTTGTGATGATGTGATTCACCAATCTGAAAAGTGTTATCAGAAGATGAAAAAAATAAACTTCAGAATTTCTAGTCTCTGGTTTTATATATAAATACAGTTGAAAATTTGTCATTGCGACGATAGGAAGCAATCTCCTAAACCCTTGAGATTGCTTTATTCTAATCTGTGACTGTGGCAATGACTTGGATATAGTAATTATCTGGATTTTATACTATGATTTCTATTGACCAAAAAATAAGGTCTCAAGCCTCCCCTTTCAAGGGGATGAAAAAGCGGTC
>NZ_CEZPJD010000356.1:5960-7992 GCF_983059655.1 Okeania sp. | reverse complement strand
AAATTATCAATTATTCTTATCTGTTCCCAGCTCCGGTGTTCCCTGTTCCCTCTTTTCTGGAGATGTCTAATTATCCAGATATTATATGAAGCTTAAAACCTACCTCTTGATCCACAGTAGGGACATTCCATAGAATATCCCTAAAACCTATCACCTATCACCTTCTTCACCGTGGCCAAGAAATTCCAGAACTAGCAGCAATATAACGAGCTACAGCAGCAGCACCATAACGATTTAGGTGACTGGGGTCAAAGAAATATTTATTTTTGGCTAGTTGAGGCTGATATAAATTGAAATTTAGAAATCTAAAGCCATTTGCTCTGGCCCGACTTAGCATCCATCGATGAAAGTCTTCTTCCGCAGACCAACGCACAGAGTCTAAATAACTATCAGATAGAGGTAAATTAACAAAAACTAAAGGAATATTACGAGATTTAGTAAAATTAACAACAGAAGTTAAAGCTGTAGCCTGAGTACCCCCAAGATAAAAACCAGCATAGTCGCCATCATAAAGCCCTGCTACATAAGGTCGTCTCTGATAATAATAGGAAGGATTAAATCGCCCATCCATTGGTAGAAACCCATTAGCATCAATGGCATTGGCAACATCAGCGATCGCTACTGCTTGTACAAGTTGAGTAGAATATTGAGGGTGGGATGTGAAGTTTGAGGAGTTTTGCGATAGAGGTTTATAAGAATATTGGTTAGTCTTAAAATAGTCAGTATAAAGAGTATTAGAACTATTCTCTACTCCGGTATTTCCTCTGTTACTGAGCGTTCCTTGTGCTGCTGCGCCTTCCCATAGCAAGGTTTCCTTACCTGGTTCCCACTGCTTGTTTATGTCACCGATGAGGGTTCCCACCGCTGTTGTTTGTTCCCTATAACTAACTTCTATTGCTTCTCGTTGCGATATCTCAAAAGGAGAGTAGGGAGGTGCAAATACATTATAAGGTTTGGGAAATTGATAACAGGTAGAAGCAAAATTAGACTGAGCGCTAGGTAACTGGGGACGAACACCAGAAAGTAATTTTCTTTTTCCCTCAGAAGCAACAATTGAATTATAAGTTCGATCTACCCGTCCACTATTAAAAGCTCGTACTCCATCTGCCCAAATAATTAATTTTGGCAGTTGATTATTATTCAAAAGTTGTCGCAGTTGAAAGTCTACTACTTGAGCAGTGGCCCCATTGATGCTAAAGTTAAATATGTTTAACGGACGATTACCTTTAGCGACTAAATATTGTTGTAGTTGTTGCGGATCGACCCCATATAGGGCGCGGGAACTACCCACAATTAAAATATCTGGCGGACCAACAGTAGCAACGAAAGACAGGTAAAGCTCTAACTGAGTGTCGAGAACATCACTATTGAAGGAAACAGGATTATACTGAGAACGTGCAGAAGCTGCTTGTTGTTGGGAGTAAGCTAAATTTCTCATATACTCAACCACTTTTTTCTCAGCAAAAGCACGTCTGGGGTTTCCTGGCGGTACAGCTTGCATCCAAGCGACTGCCTGTACCCACTCTTGAGCGACCTTATCCCACTGTTGTTTAGTTCTCGCGGTCTGAGCTAACTGTGAGGCTTTTGTGGCAAATCTCACTGCTTGACTAAAGGGGTCTACAGAAGCACATTGAGTAGCATTGGAATTTTGAGAAATTAGAGAAATTTGTGAGTTATTTTCTTTAGCGGAAGTTAGATCGCAGTTATTGACTGATATAAGATTTTTCTCTGAGGTAGGAGATATTTTGCTTTGAAACTTTTGAGTGGGAATACATCCAATAGTTAGGGTTAGCAAAATAGTTGCTGTGAAAGATTTAAGTAAGCTAGATGAAAGTCTAGCATTATGGAATTTATTTTCTATATTTTGTTGCCAACTACGTTCGAGAGTGGCATCGGATGAATGGATTTTAGTCACCTAAATTCCTCTCCAAATTTATATGTAATATTTGTGGTAGATTATAGTACCTTTTTCGGCAAGTTTATTTGTCAAAAGGAAGCTGGAAACAGGCAAGAGGCTAAAGTTTAACTAGGG
>NZ_CEZPJD010000356.1:0-5860 GCF_983059655.1 Okeania sp. | reverse complement strand
CTATATGTCTTGATAATAATGGAAGGTTGAATAGCTTTAGCAGTGATATAAAAATGCTTTTTATTTTACCGAACAATTAAGGTTTAAAGCCTCTCCTTTAAAGGAGAAAAAAGGTAATACTATTTCTCTGTAACAATGCGCTTAATAATTATTGCTCAGACCTTATTAAACTGACTATTCTCATCTTTATATTAAGCGCAACTTCATGGATAAATGGTATAAGCATTTTCTGCGGACTGCTGCAAAAACAGCTATTATCTGTTAGCTATCAGCTATCATAAAAGGGTTTTAATGAAAATAGACTGTTTTAGCCATCTTTTATAGTTAAGTATAAATCCTGCCTCAATTAGTAAAGTTTTTATCTACAACTAAAAGCAATAGCTGATTGCTGAAGTGCTGACGGCTGAATGCTTACTTTGATATTAAACTGCTAAAAATCTTTGGATTACTTCTTGACTTAAATCTGTGGTATTTCCTGATGCCACAATTCCTCCTTTTTGCATTGCATAATATCGGTCTGCTTTACGCACAAAATGGAGATGTTGTTCTACCAATAAAACAGAAATACCTCTACTTTTAATAATATTTCTCACCGCAGTTTCTATCTCTAAAATAATAGAAGGTTGAATACCTTCAGTCGGTTCATCTAACAAAAGTAAATTTGGCTTACCCATCAATGCACGAGCGATCGCTAATTGTTGTTGTTGACCACCGCTCAAATTTCCTCCCATTCTAGATAACATTGTTTTTAGAACAGGAAATAATTCAAATATTTCTTCGAGTATTTCATTTTTTTCTTTTCTATTTTCTTTTCTTGCTTCTAAACCAAGCAATAAATTTTCTTTAACTGTTAACCTGGGTATAATTTCTCTACCTTGGGGTACATAACCAATACCTAGACGAGCGCGTTGGTCTGGCCGGAGAGTGGCGATCGCTTTACCCCATAAATTAATTTTTCCTGTCCGTGGCCTAAGTAGTCCCATTACTGTTTTGAGTAATGTTGTTTTGCCTACTCCATTTCTACCGATTAAACATACCATTTCTCCTGGTTTCACGGTTAAATCAACATCGCGCAAAATATGACTTTCTCCATAAAATACATTTATATTAGATACTTGTAAGGTGCTATGATTAATTTGATTTTGTCCAGCTTGATTGCGTAGATTAAAGTTCATAATTTTTTGATGTTTTTTAATTTTCTATTTTAATTTAGTAAAAACTATAGTGCTAGAGTAAAAATGACTATCATTGGAACCAGAGAAGCAGCTTTTTTGTTAGGTATTTGTTGTCAACGAGTTAGAGTCCTTCTTGCTCAAGGTAGAATCAAAGGGGCTTATAAGCATAAAGGATTCTGGCGAATTCCTCTATATCAGAATATGCCTGATGTTATACCGGGTAAAAGAGGTCCTCGAGGAGTTTGGTGTAAAGGACTACGGCAAGCACCAACAAGGATTCATGTCAATCAAAGGAAAATTAAGGCTAATAGTAAGAGAATCAAAAATGATCCTCTAATGACTCCCGAACAATTGATACCAGTAATTACCTTAAAACAGAGTGAGCGTAATGATTTGGGTTATCAAATGGAAATTCATGGTGAATGCCGTATAGTATATCAGCCTTATCATCCATTACCCTGCGGGGCACGTTTGTGGATAGAAACTTATTCTCCAGTGCAATTCGTTGATACTAAGTTTAATCCTTCAACAGCAAGACGGCCTTATAGACATACCTAATATTTAAACTTTAAGCAATTCAAGTTTTCAGTAAAACCAAGCGCGATACAATGTTTGGTAAAAATTCCTGTTGCTTGTTGCATTCAGACTTTTTCAACAGCTCCTAAATAAACTTCGATAACTCTTGCATCATTCTGCACCTCATCCATAGTTCCTTCACAAAGTACAGAACCTTGATGTAAAACAGTTACTTTTTTGGCTATTTGACGTACAAATTCCATGTCATGTTCAATGACAATAATTGAATGACTAGCAGCCAAGTTTAACAAAAGAGAACCAATATTTTCTGTTTCTTCATCAGTTAAACCAGCTACGGGTTCATCTACTAATAATAACTCAGGAGATTGAGCAACTAACATACCTATTTCTAAACGTTGTTTTTCACCATGAGATAAAAAAGCAGCTTTAATATTTGCTTTTCCAACTAAATTTATAGTTTCTAATAAACCAGCGACACTTCTAATTTCTGCGGAAGGAACCTTATGAAATAAAGTAGCAATTACTCCTTTCTGGCGATTGATAACTAAATCTAAATTTTCTCTAACAGTTAAATTGAGATATACTCTAGGTGTTTGAAATTTACGCCCAATCCCCATACAAGCTATTTTATGTTCGGGAATTTTCATTAAATTCTCACCTCCAAATAATACTTTTCCTGTTGTTGGTTGAACTTTGCCAGTAATTACATCTAAAAAAGTAGTTTTCCCCGCTCCATTGGGACCGATAATAACTCGTAATTCACCAACATTCATAATAAAATTGAGATTATTTAGAGCCTTAAAGCCATCAAAACTAACAGTTAAATTTTGAATTTCTAAAATTTTTTCTACCACGCTTTTTATCAGTTATCAGTTATCAGTTATCAGTTATCAGTTATCAGCTATTAGCATTCAGCTATCAGCTTTTAGCAATAAAACTCTGCTCTTAAAACTATACTTTATCAACACCTTTTTTAAGATAAAACTTGACCAAATAGAGAAATTATACCATTTTCAAAAAATATTGCTACATTTGGTTATTCAAGGTTTTAGGTGGTAGGTGGTAGGTGTTAGCTATAAAAGAGAATAAGTGCAAATGTTTCAATTCTGTTGGGCATCCGTATTTTACTGTAACAATCTTTATTGAATTTGGTATTATAAGTTATGTATTTGCTATTAAATCAATTTTTGCCTTCTTCCTTAGCTGATAGCTGATAGCTGACCGCTGAATGCTTATGTTAATAGTTATCAGTAGATATCTCCAACAATAAAAAATAAAATCAATTATCCCACAGAAATTATCAATTCTTTCTCCTTTCCTCCTACTCCCTCTTTTCTGGAGATATCTAGTTATCAATTATACAGCAGATTTCATTATGCTACTTTTGAACTTCAAATGACTATCACAGGTAAGATAGCTGTATTACTTTTGATTTTTGACTTTTGACTTTTGACTTTCAAGAAGCGATCGCAACTTTAGCCAACCATATTCTTGCCACCAACCGACTATTCCATTAGGTAATATTGTCACGACTAATAAAAATAACGCACCTTGGAAAAATAACCATATTTGAGGAAATTGTTCGCTTAAAAAAGTACGTCCGAAATTAACTAATAATGTACCAATAATTGCACCGACTAAAGTTCCTCTACCTCCTACCGCTACCCAAATAACCATTTCAATTGAAAAAGCTACTTCCATATAACTAGGAGTAACAATGCCGCTTTGAACTGTATATAATGCTCCAGAAATTCCAGCAATGGCTCCAGAAATAGCAAATACTAAAACCTTAAATTCGGTAGGATTATATCCAGAAAATCTGACTCTAGTTTCATCGTCTCTAATGGCAATTAATAGACGACCAAATCTGCCACTGGTTAGCCAACGACAAATTAAATAAGTAGCAATAAGACTAATAATTGTTATTTCATAAAATATTAATTGTGCTTGGTCAGACCCTGCTAAAATACCGAAAATTTTTTCTGTGTCTGTTTTTAAACCGTTTGTACCATTAATTAGTTTTTGTTGACCGTTGAAAAAGTTAAAAAATACCAGTAAAGCTGCTTGAGTAAGTATAGAAAAGTAGACTCCTTTAATTCTATTTTTAAATACTAGATAACCGAGAATTGCTGCAACAATAGCAGGCAAAATTATAATTGCTAAAATTGTCAGAGGAAAAGAGTGAAAAGGCTGCCAAAATAGAGGAAGTTTTTCTACACCATAAAGAGTGAAAAATTCTGGTAATTCTCCTTCTGGCAATTGTAGTTTGAGGTGCATTGCTAAGGCATAACCTCCTAATGCAAAAAATATGCCATGACCTAAGCTTAATAAACCAGTGTAACCCCAGATTAAGTCTATACCTAAAGCAACAATTGCTAGGGAGAGAAAACGTCCTAATAATTTTAGTCTAAATCCAGGTAAAGTTAATGGAATTATCATGGCAAAGATTAAAGTTATTGCTATTATTATGCCGATTTGAATTAATAATTTCTGATGTTGATTTTTGATCATATTTGGGGAATAAGGAATATGGAGAATAGTATACCGAAACAGCTAATGCTAATTTAGTGCAAAATTTGTAGTGGACAGTTTCATTTTATAGCAAATCTGATGAGAGTCAGGAGATATTCACAAAATTCAAAATCTTCGCCTGATAAATATTTAGATATTTAGGTAATATCAAGCGTGATAAATGTTTGCTACAAGATGTGGCGATCGTTCTCTTTATCTGATAACTAATGTTATTTATTTAGCCTTTGGAGGAAAAATTATTCCTATCAAGGACAACTCTTACCGAATAATTAAGGTTGAAAGCCTCTCCTTTAAAGGATAAACAATGAATTAATTTTCCCTTTTGCATCAATCCTATCCGTTTTCAAGGAGAGGTAATTGTTAATTATTAATTATTAATTATTAATTATTAATTGTTGAAAATGTTATATCCTATCTTATTGGGTAACAAAATTTTATTTACCAATTAACTTGATAAGATTAGATGAGCGTATTCATTAATGGATAATTGATAATGGATAATTGATAATTACCTCTGGTTAAAACTGTTCTTAATTGAATATAAGGAAACTAGATAGTGCAAAGTTCTTAGAATAACTATTGCTAGCTAAGGCTTTCAGCGATATAAAGGTTCAAAACTTTTTATTCAGAGCGGTAAGTACTGTAAGCCTTTTTCAGTAATATTTTCAGTCTTCAAAACTAATAGTTTTTTTGCAGAACTTTGTACTCTCCAGTAAGGAAATATTATTTTTTTCCTTAAAAGGGGAGGCTTTAAACCAGAATTATTTAATTATTAATTATTAATTATTCGGCAAGAATATATTTATATTAATTTTGGAAGATATTGAGATTGAAATTCAACCTAATGGTGAATGGAGCAAATGAATAAAAAACCTGATTTGAAAACTATGACTTCTCAAGAGTTAAAAAGTTATGTTTTATCTCATCGAGATGATGATGAAGCTTTTTATGCTTATATTGATAAACTAAATGAAAGGAAAGATAGAGTAGTTTATCGGCCTTGAAAATCATTAGAAGATTTGGATAAATATCCCGAATTTATTGAAAAAATGCGTCATACGCAATAGAAGGAAATCCTCACTCTCCATCTCTGAAGTTATGGTGCTTCATAAAATGAATTAATTACTGCTCTATCAGCAATAGAAGGAAATTTTCACTACCCATCTCTGAAGTTATGGTGCTTCAGACAATGAATTAATTACTGCTCTATCAGCAATAGAAGGAAATTTTCACTACCCATCTCTGAAGTTATGGTGCTTCAGACAATGAATTAATTACTGCTCTATCAGCAATAGAAGGAAATTTTCACTACCCATCTCTGAAGTTATGGTGCTTCAGACAATGAATTAATTACTGCTCTATCAGCAATAGAAGGAAATTTTCACTCTGCATCTCTGAAGTTATGGTGCTTCATAAAATGAATTAATTACTGCTCTATCAGCAATAGAAGGAAATTTTCACTACCCATCTCTGAAGTTATGGTGCTTCAGACAATGAATTAATTACTGCTCTATCAGCAATAAAAGGAAATTCTCACTCTGCATCTCTGAAGTTATGGTGCTTCAGACAATGAATTAATTACTGCTCTATCAGCAATAAAAGGAAATTCTCACTCT
>NZ_CEZPJD010000355.1:0-7997 GCF_983059655.1 Okeania sp. | reverse complement strand
GATTTAAGGTTTTAATAACTACTTTTGTGCCGATATTCTGATTATCCCATGCTAAATATGTGATGCCGAAGCCTCCTTCTCCTAAAGTTTTTTCTATGGAATATCTGCGGTTATTTAAAGTAGTACCTGGTTGCCAGTTGTTCATTTTAGTTAAATTAATAATTTTGTTAATTGAATTTGTTTATAAGTTTAGTTTTTCCATCTATTTAGAGAGAAAATATCTACAAAAAAATATTGCTACAAAGTTGTTTGTAAAAATATGGAAAATTCATCAAAATAATTGGGTTTAAAATCCCGCCTGAAAAGGTGAATTTTTTTTGGATAGTTGCTAAAATTCCCGTTACAAAGATAACTTCTGACTTCTGACTTCGTTAAGTTTGCGGAGCATTCTATAAAATATTACTCGTACAATAGTGAGGAAAAGTACAAATCTCGGATACGAAATTAACGCAAAGGTTGTTAAATCTAAATCGATGATTTATTTCTACAGTCAGACAATCATAAAATGGTACATCTGATATTTGTAAATTGATAACTCAGGAAAGGAAATAATAAAAGTTTCAGCATTGGATAGAAGTTTGTTTTTATCAGACTGAGATGCACCTAGCCTAAAAATCATATATTGTAAAATTTCAACCATTTATCTTCTTTTGTTTTAATACTTATTTGTTCTATCTTTCCTATTCCCTACTCTCTGACTACAGCAATATTTTATTAAATCGGCATTCATAGTTTTGTAAGTTTTATAGGTGCTTTGACTGTAACTATTTTTGTAATTTGGTATCAATAATTTTTAATCTCTCAATGTTGAGAATACGATAGGACTTATTGTGACTAATACTGTGACGAATAAAAGTGCTATTTTTTGTTCAAAAGTTGTCATTTCCCAAACTTCTCCAAAACCTATAGTTATAAAAACTGTGCGACTATCTCTTAACAAAACACTTTGTGAAGTTCCTAAAAAAGAAGTATAAGCATCAAAAATTACGGCAATTATATGAAATGGGATTAATATTTTGTATTTATCATTTCCAGATTTTGACCAAATATCTTCTGCATTGCCACTCAACCCTAAAATTAAAGCACTACCAATAAAAGCACTTATATAAATAGGAATATGTTCTGGTTTCCAATCAGTTACTCCAAATATACCAATTATACCTAAAAGACTGGTAACAAAATCCCAAATAGATCCTGCTGCAAATATAAAAAGTAAAAATCCTTTCATTTTATTTAACTTCAAATTTGTTTAAATTTATTTATCTGAAATAAAGAATAATTCCCACAATAATAACTGCGATAAAAAAGAATATTACCATGAATAAATTATTTGAGATTCTTATTTGCTTGTGAGGATTTTTTTTTGGGTATATCGGTTTATATTCCCTAGTTAATATTTCATTTTGGTTAATTACTGGATAACTGGTAGGTGATGCTTCTATAATTTCCCACTTTTGAATAAAATCTTGAAATTCTTTTGTGGATATAGCATAAATAAAGTCTTTAAGAGATTGCCATTTAGTTTGAACTAACCAGTTAGATGACTGCTGCTTGCGCTCTTTTTTATCAGCAAATTGTACATAGAGTTGAGCATCAATTAAATCGGGAGTTTTTCTCCAGTTAATTTCTAATTTTTTCCAAGAATCTAAAAATTCTTGTTGGTCTTGGGTAGGTACTTCAAAAGCAAAGAAAAAACTTACCTGCATAGTAAATTTGCCATAAATCAATTAAATACCTCCTGTCTAGTAGTATTGATGAAGTAATCAATAACTAATACTTTTTTTATTTGCCAGTTAAGGCTGTTTTATTCTGAATTTGCCTGTTTTCTAGGCTTTTTTTGAGTGATTTTATTTCCTTACTTGAAAAATCAAATAAGTTACACCCTATGAATATAGCGTTTCTCAAGTTAGTGAAGTACAGTGGTTTTCCGGATTTTCTAGTGCAGAATGGCGGAAATAACTGACCAGTTAAAAAATCCTAAAAGCCTTACCAATCAATACTTCTGACTTCCGCGTAGCGGCACTAGTCACTATGTCATCTGGAAATAAATTTCACAGCTAATAGAAAAATAAAAGTTTTTACCAAAAATGAAACATCCCTAGTTTTTTTTAAGAGGGTAGGAAGGATAAATAAGTTCAAACTTTATAGATAAATTGGCATCAACAGAATACAAAGAATAATTCTTATACAACAACTCCTATATCTTTTCAGGAAAGTCAAAAAATTCAAGCAAAGTAAGTATTCAGCTAGCTCGCATTCAGTTTTTAGTTGTTTCATAAATAATGAATATACACTGCTAATATCAAGGTTAGTTGTTTTTTTAATACTTTTAATTTTCCTTAAACCTCTCAATACTAATTCCTATAAAGGCAGCGAATTAATGGCTGATTGCTGATTGCTGACTGCTGAATGCTTACCAAGCAAAGATTGATTTAGCTGAACAGTTTAACTGACAATAATTTCATACAACTATTTCATCGGAAAGTTGAAAATCATATGTGACATGATTTTAGTTAATTGGTAGAAAAAGCAGCAAATAGGCATATCTTAACAACTAAATTTCTCCTTTGTCAGTGACAATTATTGATAAAAAGTGACAAAAAGTAGCGCATTATTCAAAGCTATGTTACAGTACAATACAAAACTAATTCCTAAATTTACGAGAATGAATGTGGAAGAAGCACTGGCTATTGTAGAGGATGTCTTAGATGATGAAGACCGCTTGAATGATATTGAAGAGTTTATTTTTAGGCAATGTTGGCAAGGAAAACAGTCTTATGAAGAAATGGCGAAAAATTCTCCCTATGATAGTGAATATATTAAGTCTGTTGCAGCAAAATTATGGAAAAAATTATCGAAAGCTAAAGCCTTTAATGAAAAGGTAAAAAGAAAGAATATTCGGTCAGTTATTCGACGATATTTGCAGAGACATCAATTTACATCACATCAAAATCAAATAATAGGAGTAAATTTGAGTGGAACTAATTTAAGTGTAAATGAAGCTAACTTGTGTCAAACAGATTTACACGAGTTAATCGTACTTACAAATGGTAAAAAATTAGTGGAGGAAAGTACAAATACTAAAGCCGATCGCCTACAAAATAAATCCTATTTGAAAAACACAATTAACTGGAATGGATTAGATTTTAATTCTCAGGCAGAAGTAAAAATTGCCGAAGCACTCGACCGCGCCAATATTATATTTTTCTCCAACACAAAAATTAGATTTACCACTGCCACAGGTAGAGAAAATAAAATAGTTAATTTCGTTATATTACACAGGGAAAAATTAGGAATTATTCAAATTAGTAGCGAACCTTTACCAGCAGATTTAAACTTAGCTCCTAACATCAAAATTATTCGACATTATGATATTTCCTCTTGTACTCAACAACCAGATAAAGTTATAGCAGAATTTTTAGAACTATTAAATCAAGCATAAATAAAAATCTATCAAGATATTTTGAACTTCTTCAACCTAATTATCTGTTATACATCAGAAAATATATGTCGTTTCTCAGGTTAATGAGGTTTATCTTGATTTATTTTCCATTCCCTATTCCCTATTCCCTATTCCCTATTCCCTATTCCCTAAAAAAAACTAATTTTGTACCTCACCTCTTGTAGCAATTAAAATACTGTCACAACTTAGAATTATGAGTTATAGCACAAAGAAAAAAGAAGAGGCAAAAAATAAAAAGTTGAATTATTGATATTCCCATACCCAACTTACAACTATTTTATAAGTCAAATACATTCATAGCTGCTGTTATATATATACAGAATAAATGAAAAGACACTATATATATAGCAAATTCTATATTGGTCAAGTATACCCCGAAGCGGGCAAGATGCCTGGGAACATTTAATCGTTAATATCTGTACTTCATATATAGCACTTCTCAAGTTACTCAGGCACAGTTGTTCTTTTTATTTTATATTCCCTACTCCCTACTCCCTAAAACAAAGGAATTTTATACCTCAAGCTTCTTGATAATTGCTATAGTATATAGTTAACAAAAAATATAATAATCTTATTTTAGTTAGACATAAAATATCTTCAAATTGAGGAAAATCTGAACTGAGAACATCAAATACGGGAAAAAAATTTATGAATTTCGGTCTATTTTTTAGTTTTTTATAAATTATTTGATAATGCTATATAACCTTAGAAATATCTAGTGTTTAGCACTCATGTGTTTTCTTTTTAAAGAGGGGTAATTGTTAATTAGGGTTTGCTAAATAAGTCTTTTTGCGCTCGGCAGGGAGTAGGGAGTAGGGAGTAGCTAAAACTCAAGAGTTGGAGGAAGTTGTAGAGGAGGTACTCAGAAAAATTATCTCTTGCCAACTCTGCCCAACTATACGCCAAAATACTCATTTTCTGAGCTTTATAAGGCAAGGCGAAAATCAGGTACTTTGTCACATTCTAAAAAGGCTACAACCTTTATCTATAAATACTTTGATATTTAATCAGCAACCCCTAATTATTAATTATTAATTATTAATTATTAATTGTTGAATATGTCTTTCAAATCTTTGACTAAATTAGTTGCTCAAATTTACGGAAAAGTTCCTATCCGTATCACTCTAATAGTGCCATTTGTAGTGCAAATTTTTGGGGTGGTAAGTTTGGTGGGATATATTTCCATGAGAAATGGCCAGAGAGCTGTTAATGATGTAGTTACTCAACTTTTGAATGAACAAGTTGCTAGGGTTGAACAAAGTTTACAAACTTATCTTCGTGTTCCTCATCAGGTTAATAAAATTAATGCTGCTGCTATTCGTAATGGTCAATTAGATTTGGAAAATACTTCTCAATTAGAAAATTACTTTTGGCAACAACTACAAATATTTGATGTTTTAACTTTTACGGGATTAGGGTTAGAAAATAAAGTTAATTTGGGGGCGGAAAGATTTGATAATGGTACTCTGACGGTGAGGGTTTCAACCGTAGAAAGTAACTATATTTTTGAAACTTATTCTACAAATCAATTTGGCGAACGGGTTGAGTTATTAAGTAGTATTAAATTCGACCCGCGCACTCGACCTTGGTATAAAGCTGCTGTGGTGAGGGGTCAACCTATTTGGAGTGAGATTTATCCTAATACTGCTGGTATAACTGCTTATCTTGGTGCATCTATGCCTTTTTATAATTTGCAGGGAAAATTGCAGGGTGTATTACTCACTAATATTAATCTTTCACAAATTGGAGATTTTTTAGGTGGCTTAAAAGTTGGTAAAACAGGACAAGTTTTTATTATTGAACGTTCGGGAATGTTAGTGGCAACTTCTACAGGAGAGAAGCCTTTTCATACTACAAATAAAGCTTACGGAGCCCAACGAGTTAAAGCCACTGAAAGCCAGAACAATTTGACTAAAGCTACGGCAAAATATTTAGCCAAAGAGTTTAACTTCAATAAATCAATTAATAGTCAACAATATCTAGAATTTAAATTTCATGGTCAACGAGAGTTTATTAATGTCAAACCCTTTCAAGATAAGTATGGTTTAGATTGGTTAATTGTAGTAGTAATTCCAGAAACAGATTTTCTAGAACAAATATATCAACAGACCAAAATTACGATTGTACTTTGTCTATTAGCTTTACTTTTAGCAACGGCAATTGGAGTTTTAACATCTCGTTGGTTGGTGCAGCCAATCTTACAATTAAAAGATGCAGCTACCGCTTTATCAGAAGGAGAATTTAATCAGATAATAAATTTACAACGTGAGGATGAAGTAGGTGTCCTTGGTAAAGCTTTTAATTCTATGGCTTTTCAGTTACGAAATTCCTTTGACATTCTCAGAACTAAGAATGAACAACTAGAACGTTTAGATAAATTAAAAGATGAATTTTTAGCTAATACATCTCATGAACTTCGTACTCCTTTAAATGGAATTATTGGCATTGCAGAATCATTGATAGATGGAGCAGCAGGAAAATTACCATCCCAAGTTAACACTAATCTTTCTATGATTGCTAATTCTGGTAGAAGATTATCAAATTTGATTAACGATATTCTAGATTTTTCTAAACTTAAAAATCGGAATATTGAATTGCAAATAAAGCCAGTGGGAGTTAGAGAAATAACAGAGATAGTGCTGACTCTTTCTCGCCCCATGATTGGCAAAAAGTCTTTACAGCTAATTAATTCTATTAACCATGATATGCCGTTTGTGGATGCTGATGAAAATCGACTCCAGCAAATTTTTTACAACTTAATTGGCAATGCAATTAAATTTACTGAGTCAGGTACTGTTGAAGTATCGGCTAAACTTTTAGAAAATCAAGAAATTGAATCTACTAATCAACTTTCCTTACTAGAAATTACTATTGCCGATACAGGTATTGGCATTCCAGAGGATAAATTAGAGAGAGTTTTTGAATCATTTGAACAAGCAGATGGCTCTACGGCTAGAGAATATGGTGGAACAGGTTTGGGTTTAGCTATTAGCAAAAAGTTAGTAGAATTACATGGTGGTAATTTGTATGTTTCATCAGTAGTAGGAGTCGGTTCTAAGTTTAAATTTACTTTGCCAATATCTCAAAATAAAACTGTTGATTCTCCACAAGTTTCTTTGCCTTCACCAATATCTTTAATTACAGAATTTGAGCATAAAAATCAAGAAATCATAGAAGATTTAGCAGCAGAAAGAGGAGATTTTAAAATCCTAATAGTTGATGATGAACCAGTAAATCTCCAAGTTATTAGAAATAATCTGGCTTTACAAAATTATGCTATTACTCAAGCTAATAATGGTATTGAAGCATTAGAAATAATTGAAAATGGCTTAATTCCAGATTTGATTTTACTGGATGTAATGATGCCTCACATGACAGGTTATGAAGTGGCAAAGAAGCTGAGGGAAAAATTTTTACAAAGTGAATTACCGATTGTGATGTTAACAGCAAAGCCATTAATTTCTGATTTAGTAGAAGGTTTTCTTTCAGGAGCAAATGATTACTTAACGAAACCTTTTTCTAAACCAGAATTACTTGCCAGAATTAAAACTCATATTCGTTTGGCTAAAATAAATGCTGCTTATGGTCGTTTTGTTCCTCATAGTTTTTTACACTTTTTAAGACGTGAGAGTATTGTGGATGTCAAATTAGGGGATAATGTCAAGAAAAAAATGTCAATTTTATTCTCTGATATTCGCTCTTTCACAACCTTAAGTGAAACTATGACTCCAGAGGAAAACTTTAAATTTATTAATGCTTATTTATCTCGAATGGAACCAGCAATTTTAGATAATGAAGGGTTTGTTGATAAGTATATTGGTGATGCTATTATGGCTCTTTTTGGTAGAAGAGCAGATGATGCGGTTAGTGCCGGAATTAATATGTTAAAAAGTCTGGATTTATATAATCAAGAACGCCAAAAAATCCAGCAGCAACCTATTAAAATTGGCATTGGAATCAATACCGGCGACTTAATGTTAGGAACTGTGGGAGGTAGTAAAAGAATTGATGGTACAGTAATCAGTGATGCTGTTAATTTAGCTTCTCGTTTAGAAAGTTTAACTAAGTTCTATGGAGTCAATCTTTTAATCAGTGGAAATACTTTATTTGATTTAGAAGAATTCGATAAATATAATTATCGTTTTTTAGATAGAGTTAAAGTAAAAGGGAAAACAGAAGCAGTTGCAGTATTTGAAATTTTGGATGGAGATGCTGAAGCACAAAAGCAATTAAAAATTCAAACCAAAACTGAATTTGAACAAGCTATTCTTCTTTATTATCAACAGAAATATTCAGCAGCAAAAGAAATTTTATTAAATATTTCCCACATTAACCCGGAAGACAAAGCTGTAAAACTTTATCTCAAACGTTGTAAAAAATCTCAAATTTACGGTATTCCAGAAGAATGGAAAAAAGATATAGTAATTAGAGATAAATAGGGTTTGCGCTCAAAAGTATTTTTTAAGGAGTAGGGGAGCTGGGGAGTAGGGGAGTAGGGGAGTAGGGGAGTAGGGGAGTAGGGGAGTAGGGGAGT
>NZ_CEZPJD010000354.1:0-8014 GCF_983059655.1 Okeania sp. | reverse complement strand
TTTCACTGTTAAGTCTTTCAACTTCGTTTTCTGGGGAACCCATGAGAAAACTTCCTCCAGGAATATAAACCATTTCTAATTTAATACCATTACCTAAATCTTCTATTTTTTGTCTGGCATTACCAGGAGTACGGTTGATTATTTTGCCAGAGTTATTAACAGTCACTACTTCAAAAGTAAATATTTCTCCTCTTTCTGATTCTGGTATTGAATTGAGAAATGTTTGTGGTGGAGAAGTTTCATTTATAATGGGTGGTGCTGTTGATTGTTGAGATTTTTGTGGTGGAAGGGTAAATGTTTTTTCTGTTGGATAAGTCTGGTTAATAAGCGACAAGATTTCTTCTGGATTTTGAAATCTTTTCTTAGTCGCTCCGATAATCATTTTATCCAACAAATTTCCTACTGCATCACTCACATTTGACTTTAAATAATCTCGCCATATCCACTCACCTTCACCTACGTCAAATAATTTAAAAGGTTCGACTTCAGTTAATAAATGAATGCAAGTTACGCCCAAACTATAAATGTCGCTAGAAAAGGTTGCTTTTCCTATTGCTTGTTCGGGAGGAGCATATCCTTCAGAACCAATAATAGTTCCTGTTACAGTTAAAGCATTCTTTGTAACAAATTTCGCTATGCCAAAATCTACCAATATAATATTATTCTCTGGCGAGCTAGAAGCTCGCACTGGATATTGATTATCATTTTTTCTCCTAATAATATTCTCTGGTTTTATATCTCGATGAATCACCTGTTGAGAATGAATAAATTCCAACACAGGCAATAAACTTTTTAACAACTCCAAAATTTTATTTTCATCAAAAGCTCCCGACTCTTTTAATTCCTGTTGTAAATTTTGCCCGTCGATAAATTCTTGTACTAAATATTGTCGATTATCTTGAGTAAAGTATGCCAAAAGTTCGGGAATTTGTGGATGTCTACCTAAAGTATCTAAACGTTCGGCTTCTTGAGCAAATAATAGAGTAGCTTTTGATAAATTTTCTGTTCTTTGCAATTGAGGTAAAAATTGTTTAATTACACAAAAAGGTTTTGAGGGTTTAAATTCATCGACGGCTTGAAAAGTTCGACCAAAACCACCCCGTCCAATGATTTTTAGGGCGCGATAACGTTCGACTAAAACTAATTTTTCATTGCAACTATGACAGAATTTGGCTTCTGGTGGGTTTAATTTTAAACAATTAGGATTTAGGCATTGAGTCATTTCAGTTATCAGTAGTTCGTGCAATGGCTTGAAATATTTAAGTTTATTATTTTTATCTCTTTAAAAGGGGAGGTATGATACCTTATTTTTGGGTCATAGTTTATAGTCTAATTTTATATTCTTATTTTTTAATTATAACTGTCGCGATTATAAATATTTAACTTCTGCCATGGCTCTGAGTATTTTTTTCCTAAAGTAATACTTTCAGATTGATAAATTTGAGCTATAAAAGTTGTTAGTCTATTTCAAGCAAATTTTTCTATTGTTTCTAGAATTTTAACAAATTTTTCTGTCATTACTTCACTGAAAAAAATTAGTAGAAGATGAAAAATCTGACATTTGCTTAAGTAGCTACTAATTTTTATAGCAGAAGAAAGAAGGAAAAACTTTGCTTTGTCTAAGTTTTAAGCTTTTGATATGTCCGCACCTTTTGCTTTTACTGCTATATCTAGTTCAATAACCAGCATTTTTATACTTCAGTTCAGCAGTCTACATAGCTAATATTTGGTAGAAAATTTTTATCGTAAATTTACAGCACTTTTTAGGAAGCGTGAGGTACAGTTTGAAAATTAATCTTTTTTTCCCTACTGCCTACTCCCTACTCCCTACTCCCTTTGATAAATTTGAGCTATAAAAGTTGTTAGTCTATTTCAAGCAAATTTTTCTATTGTTTCTAGAATTTTAACAAATTTTTCTGTCATTACTTCACTGAAAAAAATTAGTAGAAGATGAAAAATCTGACATTTGCTTAAGTAGCTACTAATTTTTATAGCAGAAGAAAGAAGGAAAAACTTTGCTTTGTCTAAGTTTTAAGCTTTTGATATGTCCGCACCTTTTGCTTTTACTGCTATATCTAGTTCAATAACCAGCATTTTTATACTTCAGTTCAGCAGTCTACATAGCTAATATTTGGTAGAAAATTTTTATCGTAAATTTCAAATATTTCTTCAACATCAGTAAAAGCTTTTATGACTTGATTTTTTCCAAAATATCTATCAATCAAGAAAATAATTTATGAGTTTTTTTAGCTTGGTTTGATAATGTTTTGTTTTTCACAGAAGATAATTTTTACAAAAGTTTTTTATAAGTTTCGCTAGCAGCGAATATTATCTAATTATGATTTCGGTTCAAAAGTTAAATATGAGCAAAATTATTGTTCTATTTCAAGATTAGCTTTCCCATACTGAAATGACTGATAATTATATTGATATTCTCTATACTCTTATAGTAAAAAGCCAATATGATTTTTAACTCTCAGTTTGCCTTTAATCCAAGAATTATCACTAAATTTTACTTGATTTTTTTCCAAATAAATATCAGTGAATAAAAAAACTATTTATGACTTTTTTGTGATTGGTTTGATAATATTTTATTTCTCAGATAAGATAATTTTTACAAAAGTTTCTTATAACTTTCGCTCTGGCGAATATCATCTAATGGTGATTCAGGTTCAATAGTTAAATCTGGGCAAAACTCTAGTTCTATTTTAATTTCTGATTTTGGTTGTCTATGTTCATAACTATAATTGAATCTTCTATTGTTTTCCGGTAAAAAATCAACATAATTTTTGACTCTAAGTCTACCTTTTTGCCAACCACTATCACCAAGTTTTAATAGTTAGCATTCTATTTCTTCAGTCACTGATTCCCATTTGCTACTATTTAATCCTGTATGTACTTTCTGATCGATCAGAAACCTTCCATTCAATTTGGTTGGAAAAAATCACGAACTCGCGATGGTGATTGTTTGTATTTGAATAAATTTTAGCTCTTATTTGCTCTAAATACAATTCTTTAAATCTCCCAACTAGAAATGTATTTTTATCAAATAATAAAACATCATCATCACTTTTAAGTAATTGAAAATTATCGCTCATACTAACCAACTCATCTAAATAAGCAATCGTTACTATATCAACTTAACTACCTACACTTATTTTTAGTGATACTTTTATAGTTTATTTAAAATTTAACTTTTTCTTCTTGATAACTAATACCAAATCTGGTTATTATAAGCTGATTATAAGGTAAGGCATAAAATTATAAGGTGAGGTATAAAATAGATATCTATAAAATCAACTTTTCTAAATCACATTTAACATCAAAGTCTTCTCTCTTAGATAACTAAAGCCTTCTTCCTTCTTACTTCTTCCTTCTTAACTTCTTACTAAAAAAAAAACGTGAAAATATTAATAGTAGGTAACGGCGGTAGAGAACACGCGATCGCTTGGAAACTATCCCACTCTCCCCAAGTTCAACAAATATTTTGTACCCCAGGTAACGGCGGTACTGCCACCCTGCAAAAATGCCAAAATATACCCATCCCAGTTGAGGACTTCCAAGCCCTCAAACAACTTATTGCTGACCAAAATATTTCCCTAGTAGTTGTCGGCCCAGAAATACCCTTAGCCCTGGGCATCACTGACTATCTACAACAACCAAACCTTAAAATATTTGGCCCTACCAAAGCAGGAGCCATCCTCGAAGCTAGTAAATCCTGGGCTAAAGATTTTATGACCGAAGCAAATATTCCCACGGCCAAATCAGCCACTTTTACCAGTGCCGAAGCTGCCAAAGCTTACATAAAAGAAGTTCCCATAGTGGTCAAAGCAGATGGTCTAGCTGCTGGAAAAGGAGTTACCGTTGCCACTACAATTGAAATAGCTCATCATGCCATAGATGCCATCTTTCAAGGAGAATTCGAGCCAGATACCCATTCTGTGGTAATCGAAGAATTTCTCACAGGTCAAGAAGTATCGGTTTTAGCCCTCACCGATGGATTAACTATTCGTCCCCTATTACCAGCTCAAGACCATAAACAAGTGGGTGAAGGAGATACTGGACTTAATACTGGAGGTATGGGCGCTTATGCTCCCACTTCTATCATTACAGCGGAATTAATGACCAGAATTCAACAAGAAATTCTAGAACCAACTTTGACTAATTTGCAAAAACGTGGTACTGACTACCGAGGCATTATTTATGCTGGATTAATGATTAGTCCTCAAGGAGAGCCAAAAGTCTTAGAATTTAATTGTCGGTTCGGCGATCCAGAAACTCAACCTATTCTTTCTCTACTAGAAACTCCATTGGAAGAGTTATTATTGGCCTGTTGTGAACAGCGTTTAGCTGAGTTGCCCCCGATAAATTGGAAACCAGGAGTAGCAGTGTGCGTAGTTTTAGCTTCTGGGGGTTATCCAGAAGCTTATGAGAAAGGTAAAATAATTTCTGGAATAGAAAAAGCTGAAGCTGTTGGAGTAACTGTATTTCATGCTGGAACTAAATTACAGAAACAAAAGTTAGTCACTGATGGTGGGCGTGTATTAGGAGTAACAGCAATAGGGTCTGACTTTTCTGAAGCTAGGACAAAAGCTTATGCTGCTGTAGATTGTATAGAGTTTGACCGAATATATTATCGTCGGGATATTGGTAGTCGGGTTTTTAGGTCTGTTGATTAATGGATAATTGATAATGGATAATTGATAATTACCTCGGGTTTTAACCGTTACGGAATTGAATATAAGGAAATATTATTTCTTCTCTTGGTTGATTGGATATGGTGAGGGAACTTCGCCATCCATTGACCACTTTTTTCTCTTTAAAAGGGGAAGTTTTCAACCATAATTATTTAATTATTAATTATTCGGTAAATCGGGTGAATCTCAATTTTGAATAAAGAAAAATTTATCGCTTTTAGGTAACAGTTCATCTGACAACAGGGAATAGGGAGTAGGGAATATATAGGAAAAAAGTATTTTTGCAAATAAAAAGTATTTTTGCAAATAATTAAGATGCACCCGGCAAATTCAGAATATAAATAAAATAAATCTGAGCTTTCAAGAATTCTTAGTTATCCTAATTAATAATATAGTCAAAAATGACTACTAAATTTTGACCTTTAACTTTATAACTTTATTTTAACTTTTGACTTTTAACTTTTAACTTTTGACTTTTGACTTTTGACTTAAAAAAATGCTTACCCTCCTAAAAAAAATCGGAGAAATTATCGCTAACTGGTGGTCTGAGTTTACCCTCCAGACCAAACTAATGGCAGTAGTAACCCTTATGGTGTCTTTGCTAATGAGTAGTTTTTCTTTCTGGGCGGTAAATACTATTCAGCAGGATGCTCGTCTCAATGATACTCGCTATGGTCGAGACCTGGGACTATTATTGGCTGCAAATGTTGCCCCTCTAGTGGCGGAAGGCAAACGCAACGAAGTAGCGCGTTTTTCTCGACTTTTCTATAGCAGCACTTCTAGTGTACGTTATATGCTCTACGCCGATGAGGAAGGAAAAATTTTCCTTGGTCTGCCTTTCTCAGAATCAGAGGTAAAAACATCCCTGACTCTACGCCGTCGCATTCAACTACCAGAAGATTTTATGGCCAATGTAGAGGCAGGAAATTTTTCTGCCCTACCGATGGTGCGACAACATTTAACTCCCAATGGAGAATTAACAGATGTTTTTGTGCCGTTAATTCAAGAAGGTAAATATTTAGGAGTTTTGGCAATAGGGATTAATCCTAATCCTACTGCTGTTATTTCTTCAAATCTTACGAGAGATGTTACTTTAGCAGTGTTTGTTTCGATTTGGGCAATGGTAATTTTAGGGGCAGTATTTAATGCTTTGATTATTACTAAACCAGTTAAGGAATTATCAGAAGGTGTGAGAAATATTGCCCAAGGAAATTTTAAGCAAAGGATAGATTTACCATTTGGAGGAGAGTTAGGGGAACTGATTTTTAGCTTTAATGAAATGGCAGAGCAGTTAGAAAATTATAAGAAGCAAAATATTGAAGAATTAAGAGCAGAAAAAGCTAAGTTAGAAACCTTAGTTTCGACTATTGCTGATGGTGCTTTATTGTTAGATGCTAATCTACAACTTATGTTGGTTAATTCTACTGCTAGGCGAATTTTTAGCTGGGAAGGAAAAGATGTTGTAGGTGCAAATGTTATTGATTATTTGCCAGCAGCTGTACAAATGGAAATTAGTAGACCGCTTTATCAAATAGCAGGAGGAGAGATAGAAGGTGGTGAATATTGCTGCACTCTGGATGATCCAAATAAACGTACAATTAGAGTGTTATTAACAACGGTTTTGTTACATAGGGCACCAGGTAAAGAGTCTCTTTGTCAAAGTTGTATTTATGATGCAGATGATACTTGTAATTCTACTGAACGTCCTGAAGTTATTGAATGTACTCTTTATGAGCATAAATTAGAAAAAGGTTTAAATTCTCAGTACCGAGATAGTCTGAAAGGAATTGCGATGACTGTGCAGGATATTACTCGCGAAGTAGAGTTAAATGAAGCAAAAAGTCAGTTTATTAGTAATGTATCTCACGAGTTAAGAACTCCTCTATTTAATATTAAATCTTTCATCGAAACTTTGCATGAATATGGGGAAGATTTAAGCGAAATAGAAAGAAGTGAATTTCTGGAAACTGCTAATCACGAAACAGACCGTTTAACTCGTTTGGTTAATGATGTTTTAGATTTGAGTCGTCTGGAATCTTGTCATATTTATCATCTAGATGCTGTTGATATTGCTCAACCTATAGAACAAACTTTAAGGACTTATCAACTTAATGCTAAAGATAAGGAAATAGAGTTAAATTATGAGATAGAACCTCACTTGCCTTCTGTTGTGGGTCATTACGATTTATTGTTACAAGTATTTGCTAATTTAGTCGGCAATGCTATGAAGTTTACTGAGGCAGGAGGAAGGATAATGATTCGAGCATATATATTAGAATCTGACTCTGAAATTTGCAATATTGAAGCTCAACAAATTGAAGAGGGGGGATGGATAGTTTCTCCTCCTCCTCCTCGGCCAATAGATTTACATTTACCCTCAGAACCAAGTTGTCAAAAGTTTGTTAGAATTGAAATTTCAGATACAGGAAGTGGTATTGAACCTGAAGACCAAGAGGCTATTTTTGAGAGATTTTTCCGAGTAGAAAATCGAGTTCATACTTTGGAAGGAACTGGTCTAGGTTTGTCTATCGTCAGGAATATTATGGATAAGCATTATAGTAAGGTTCAGTTAGTAAGTGAACTTGGTGTGGGTACAACTTTCTGGTTTGATTTACCAGTATTTGAGCAAAGTATAGTATCAGAAGAAAGTCAATTGTTAGATATAACTCAACTTTAGAAGAAGGAAGAATTCAAAAGTCAAAAGTCAAAAGTCAAAAGTTAAAAATTAAAAGTTAAAAGCTAAAAGTCAAAATTAAAAGTATTACGTTGTCTGAGTTTTAAGTTTTGGATATGTTCTAACCTTTCTTTCCACTGCTATACCAGTTTTTGACCCAGATATAGTATCAGAAAAAAATTAATTATTTAGATGTAACTAAACTCCAGAATTAGGTAACAGGAATCAGGGTTGAAAATTTTTTATATTTTTATATATTGAGTAATGACTGAAAAATTATTCAAGATTACTATATATACTGGGTACAATTTTCTGGTTTGATTTACCAGTTTTTGAGGGTGCATTTCATATTTACAAAAATACTTTTTTCCTATTTCCTATTCCCTATTTCCTATTTCCTATTCCCTATTTCCTAAAAGCAATAAATTTTTGGCTTTCTTCAAAACTTAGATGCACCTAAAAAATTGTTGTACTGCATCTCAAATAAATTTGTAATTTTTTAAAATTATCACCTCCTTGAGAATAGCTGAGAATAGCTGCGGGGAATTTCAAAAAGAAATTATCAAACTGATAAGAACTAAGCTTAATAATAACCACCAAATAGTATTTCTTTGAAGCCAAAATTTGACAGTTCCAAACCAAC
>NZ_CEZPJD010000353.1:0-8039 GCF_983059655.1 Okeania sp. | reverse complement strand
ATCAATTTCTAATAAATACTTAATATATAGTTTTTATCTGAGATATGAAAACCAAGTGCTATGAAGAAGGTATGGAGGGAATATTCAACAATTAATAATTAATAATTAATAATTAATAATTAACAATTACCTCTCCGAAAAATTTTTATTTTTATCCCCTAAAAGAAAAGACTTTAAAGCACAAATTTTCAGTAAAAGAGGGAAAGCAGCATTAAATAGTAGCAAACACCAGGATATAAAAGACTCAAAACAGCACTTTTTTTAAATAAAAAACTTGAATCTATATTTACATCTAAGCTGAACGCTTTTTTATTTTTAGGATTATATAAAATCCGGTTCTATAGTAATCGTAAAATTACTTTATCTCAATACAAATGTTTTATTAAACACAAGTTTAAAAATTCATGCTATTCAAATCCTTTCTTTCTCCGGACTCGGGACTCCTGACTTCTTAGCGCTCGCTAATCATCCGGATTTGATATTATTTCTATTCTTTACCAGACTAAAGATAAATAGTAATTATATCTAAAGGTAGAACTTTCTGACAAGCGATCGCTCACTTTTAGCTACAATATTACAGTAGTAATTGTATATACAAATTTTATCGGTGCAGTTACTAAGTTAGTTGCTGTCCTTAAATCTAGCTAAATATGAAGTTAATCATTAAAAAAAATTAAATACTTGACTAAGTTTGAATTAAAGCTATAATATTTGAGAGATAAATTTACTTTATTGCTTATAGTATAGTGAGAAGAAAAATTGTATAAAATTCTTCTATACTTTATAGCATCTAGAAATTGTTTATCTCAGTATTGAAGCAGATTTGATATATTCTAACGAAGAGAATCAGTTTTAGGAGCTGTATATAATGACAGATGTAATCATAAATCATGCTCAAAAATTTGGATTTTTTTGTAATCATGATTTACTCGGTTCTTGGCAGATAGTATCTCATCCCAGAACACCCGTATGGAAACTACGTCAGCAGAAAGAAGACTGGTTACTATTAATCTCAGATGAACCTCATTTAATTTTGTTACCAGAAGAAGTTATTGCTTTTCTCAGATGGCGTTGGTCAACCAAGAAAAAATAATTCACATCTACAAATTATTAATCAACTTCCGTGCTGTGGATAATATCATTAAACATGATAACGACTGCCAGAGCAGTTAAAGCATAGAGTAATGATGAATTTGAGAAGGGAAATATTTTTCCCACTGTTGCTTGTTGCCTGCTATATGAATAATTTATACTAGCTTAATGAACATATCCCACTATTTTTAACAAGCTTATTTGTTTAAGCAAAATGTGTTTTAAAAGCTAATTTTTTTGTTCTTAACTATCAAAATATTATTACTGGGATAGGCCCTTAACAAAGTCAGAAGTTAGAATTTATTTTTGTAACGGGCATTTGAGCAAGGCTCCAAAAATATTTCGCCTGAAAAGGCGGGGTTTTAGACCCAATTATTTTGATAAATGTTTGCTATAAATAGCTAAAACTTTTCTGGGAGTAACCGAATCAGAATCAACAGTTTAAATATCATTTATTACCTTTAATATCCCTTTTTGATCTATTTGATCTAATAGAGATATCTGGCAAAAAATCTTTTAATTGCGATTATTATTCATGACATTATTTTTTCACCATTGGTATTAAATATCTAATACCATGTTTCCCCTCCGGGGGAGCTACGAATTGCAGACTGGTCAGTTATAAATAAAATTTAATGACTGACAGTACCGACAGTACAAAAGAAATACTGAAATTATCAATACTATTCGCTATTCTCCAATATTTCCTATGTATTCCTCCTTTCTTCCCTCCTGAGTTCTGACTCCTCACAATATTTATTTATAAGTATTTAATCAAAAATGATATAATGTCTTCACAGACTCCTAATAATCAACCCCACCATACAAATTTAACAACTAATACTTTAGTCCCACCATCAATAGATAGATTTTTAGTATGTGGATTAGGTAGTTTAGGGCAACATTGTGTAGCTGCTCTGAAACAGTTTGGTGTAATTGTCAACGCCATAGATCTTATACAACCTCAACACAGGGAAGTTTCAGACTTATCTTCACAACTAAACCAATTAATTATTGGGGATGCTAGAGAACCTGGCATTTTGAGACAGGGCCAAGTTCAACAGTGTCGAGCGATACTTATTGTTACAAGTAATGAAAGAATAAATTTAGCGATCGCTCTAGCAGCAAGATTAATTAATCCTCAAATTCGTCTTGTAGTCCGCTCTGCAAAAGAAAACCTCAATCAACTATTAGGTCAACAGCTAGGAAATTATGTAGCATTTGAACCTACGGAATTACCTGCACCAGCTTTTGCCGTTGCTGCTTTAGAATCAGAAATTATCGGTTTTTTTTATCTAGAAAAACACCAAATAAAGATCGTAAAACGTGAAATAAAAATAGAGGGGCCTTGGTACGACCGTCCTATTTATCAGCTTAATAATCGTCATCGAAAAGTCATTAGTTATGCTACTGATTATACTCAAAGATTATCAGATTTTTATGACTGGGATAGTGATGAACTAATTCAAGCAAGCGACCAAATAATTTATATTGAAAAACCAGAATTTTTGACAATAAATAATCAAAAAAAAACTCAGAAAAATAACCTTAAATTATGGCAAATATTTCGCTCAATTATTCAAATCAAACCAAGTGAGATTAAAAATATAGTCATTAACTACTGGAACTGGATTCATGAAAACCCAATTCGTAATTTAGTTTTTTCTAGTGGCTTAATTTTAGTAATTCTCTTATGCACTGGTACATTACTATTTTGGCTTTACTATCCAGAGGCAACTTTAAGAGAAGCTTTTTATGGCACAGCAGTTTTATTACTAGGAGGATTTGGAGATATTTTTGGTGGCATTAAACTAGAGCAAAATTTTCCTTGGTGGCTGCAATTTTTTAGTTTAATCACAACATTAGTAGGAATTATTTTTGTAGCTTTGCTCAATGGTTTAATTACAGAAAGATTGTTAAGTACAAGATTTAAATTCGCCAGAAGAAATCCTATCCCAACTCAAGACCATGTCGTGATAATTGGTTTAGGAAGAGTAGGTCAGCAAGTGGCTACTTTGTTACAAGAATTTAAACAGAAATTAGTAGCAATTAGTTCTACAGCAATTGAATCAGATATAACTCCTCAAATTCCTCTAGTTACAGGTAATATTATTAAATCTCTAGAAAAAGTAAATTTAGCCACTGCCACAGGAATTATTGCTGTCACAAATGACGAAATGTTAAATCTAGAAGTAGCATTAATGGGTTATTCTGTTAATCCAAATATTCGTTTAGTAATTCGTACTTCTGAACAACGTTTTAGCAATAATTTAGCCAAACTTTTACCATATTCTACCTTTATTTGTAATTCTGCCGTTGTAGCAGAAGCTTTTGCCGGAGCAGCATTTGGAGAAAATATATTAAGTTTATTTAGAATAGACCATCAAACAGTATTAGTAACTGAATATAATATTGAAGCAGGAGATACCTTAAATGGATTAATTTTAGCGGAAATAGCTTATGGTTATGGAGTAGTGACAATATTATATCAAAAGCCACCAAATGAATCAAAATTAATGCCTTCAGATGATATTAGATTAGCAGTAGGCGATCGCCTAATTGTTTTAGCAACAATTAATGGTTTAAAAAGAATAGAAAATGGTGAAATCAAACAACCTACTTGGCAAGTTATAATTGAATCTGCCCCATCAGAATATGCGATATTTCAAGGAGCAAATGAAATTGTTGGTATTTCTGGGTGTAGCATTAATCAAGCTAGAGAATTAATGAATAATTTGCCAGGAATGTTACCCAAACCACTTTATAAACATCAAGCTCAAAGATTAGTTAGAACTTTGAAAAAGTCTTTTGTAAAAGCCAAGTTAATCTCAGTATAAATCGCATTTTAGAACCATTTAAAATCAGAATATAGCCCTTATAAATTCATTTTTAACTGTAGCGACTTGCAAACATTTATTTTTAAGTTCTACATCTATATCCTTTTGCTAAGTGTTTATTTTATTCGTAGTTTTCATTGTTGATATGAACACGAAATTGACTTAACAAACTATAGACCAAAGGAGACAAAAGAATTCCCATCGCTATGACAAAAACCAAACCACTAAAGAGTGCATAGAGAGAAGCAAATACTTTCGCGCTAGTAGTTGAAAGAGGGCTAATTGGTCCCATACCACTAAGAATCATCGAAGCTTCTACTAGAGAATCTATCCAACTCAAACCCGCTGCCCAATGATAGCCGATAACGCCCATCATAAGTCCTAAAGAGATAAAAAGTGCAGACAGGCCCATATAGCTAAGAAACTTCCACAGAAAGAGGAAAATAGACTTTGTTCGCTCTGATGAAGTCCAAGCTTTCGGTTCTTGAATCACATTTAAACCGGAAGAACGGATGAGAAATATTATAATTGCTAACATTAATAGTCCATATATGAGCATATTTCTAAAATCCACTTAACGATTATCTTATATATACGGCTAAAACTAGAGAAACAACTGTAAGCGTGCCCACCAATTTTGTCATCCTTTTATGGTAGGATTTTTAAGTCCCTAGTTTCGAGCGTGGCGTAGTCCAAAGCCTTGAGTAGCATGAAGATGACTATAACTAACATTAGACCTCTCCGGAAAAGAGGGAGTAGGGAGTAGGGAGTAGGGGAAAATAATTGATGATTTATGCGTATGGGATTGATTTAATTTTTGATTATCGGATATGTCTATATATATGCAGCGTGAGTTGTTAGAAAAGCATTTGAGTAAAATAGTTATTAATAGACATCTCTAGAAAATAGGGAGTAGTCGTAGGGATGTTGCGTGCAACGTCCGTACAAAGTAGGGGTAAAGAATTGATAGTTTATGTGCGAAAATTGATTTGATTTTTTATTGTTGGAGATGTCTATTAGAGGAACTGATAACTGATAACTGAAATGACCGATAATCGCAAACAAGTCCGCAAAGTTTTAATAATAACTTTACTACTAAATTTATTAGTGATGTTAATCAAAGCTGGAATAGCATTTTGGACCGGTTCACTGAGTCTATTTGCTGATGCTTTGCACAGTGTTACTGACAGCGCTAATAACATTTTAGGGTTAGTCACAAATCATCTTGCATCCCCTAAACCAGACCGACAATATCCATACGGACATCAAAAATTTGACGCTATTGGCGCTTTAGGTATTGCTGCTTTCCTTGGTATTGCTTGTTTTGAAATTCTCAGTGGAGCAATACAACAAATAGTCGGCGGTACTCAAGAAGTAAATATTTCTCCACCTGCGCTATGGATATTATTAATTGTACTTGGGATTAATATTTTTGTGGCATTTTATGAACGTCGGGTAGGAAAAAAAATCGGTAGTAGTATTTTAATTGCCGACTCCCACCATACAATGAGCGATATCTGGGTGACAGTAATTGTTATAGCTGGATTAATTGGTATTTGGCAAGGAAATATTTGGAATTTACCTATTTTTCGTTGGTTAGATATAGTGTTAGCTTTTCCCGTCGCTCTTTTAGTGTTTCGGAGTGCTTGGGAAGTTTTGAAAGAAAATTTGCCTTGGTTGGTCGACTATATGGCAGTAGCACCAGAAGCTATTCATGCGATCGCCATGGAAGTTCCGGGAGTAGTCAACTGTCACGATATTGCTTCCCGTGGAGTTATCGGTCGTCAGGTATTTATTGAAATGCACCTCATTGTTAATTCTGATGATATTGAAACTGCTCATCAAATTACCGAAAAGGTAGAAGCAAGTCTACAAAAAAGGTTTCATCCTGCCAGAATTATGATTCATGTTGAACCCCCTGCTTATAGATCGGAACATATTTCTTATGAAAGGGAGTAGGGAGTAGGGAGTAGTAGGGGAGTGGGGGAGCAGCGTAGGTTGGGTTAAGCGATAGCGCAACCCAACAGATACAACAGATACATATTTATTATTGTCTATTTTGATCGCTAAGATTTTTCAGTAGGATTCTGATTTTTAATTAGTCGAACAATTTCTATATTAGACATCTTAGGCAAATCACCGTGCCAGATTGTCTCCCCACTTGCCAATAGTTGTCCATCAGGACTGAAATTGACCGAAAAAACTTTCCACTGATTATTTAAGGTACAAATTTCTTTACCCGTTTCGACATCCCACAGTTTTGTTATATTCTGGCAACCACTACCACTAGCAAGAATCTTACCATTTGGATGAAAAGCAACACAAGTAACGCTATAATCATGGCTCTTGAGAGTACGAATTGTTTTACCAGTTTCGACATCCCACAGTTGAATAGTACAATCCCAACTACCGCTTGCTAGAATACGACCATTAGGACTAAATGCAATATCATAAACATCTTCAGTATGATTTCTGAGAGTTCGGATTAATTTACCAGTATTAACTTCCCAAAGTTTAACTGTTTGGTCTTCTGCGCAGCTTGCTAAAATCTTGCCGTTAGGAGAAAATTCTACATCGTTAATTTCATAGTAAAGTTCGTCGTTCTTGTGCTTCAAAGCTCTGATTAATACTCCAGTTTTTACATTGAACCAACCAATTCTGTTGCTGTCATCACAACCAGCTAATATACAACCATTAGGACTAAAAGCAACAGCACGAACGTAACTGTGAGGATGAAGAGTCAACTCATTCAGATTCAAGCGATTAAGTATTTCTCCCGTATCTACTTTGCGTAAAATAATTCTCTGATCTTCTCCACTAGCTAAAATATTGCCATCAGGACTAAATGCAATATCTGAAACAGAGTCTCCACACTTAAAAGCTCTAATTTTTTTTCCGGTCTTGACATCCCACAGCTTAATTGGATCATCGTATCCACAACTAGCCAAAATATCCCCATCTGGATGAAAGACTAGCTGATTAATGTCGTTGTCGTGAGAAATACAATATTTTTCCTCTATCTTCATCGTGAAACTCAGTCCTTAACTCAAAGGTCTCCACAATTTATTATTTTAAAGCTTTAGTATTTTTCCTTTGAAAATTTCCCAGAATAGACAAAGTTTTCCACAATAAAACCATAGTTTTCCACAGAATTTTCCACAAAGATTAAGGCTAAGTTAAAAGCAAAAATATCTATATATTTGAGATTTTGATATTCAGATTATTTGAGTAATATCATGTCCGGATAATTAGTGATAAAAAAACTTTCTCCTTTTCCTCCTCATTCCTTATTGGTTCTTCTTTCTTATTCTTTCTTCCCTCCTGACTTCTCCGTCGTTTATTTATAAGTATTTAACCAGACATTATATAAGTATTATCAACAGGTTTATCTATACAAATTTATTTTTAGTTTCAATTGAAATTAAATTTATTTATAGTTTACCAAGTGACAATCAGTGGAAATATGCTTGTCGAGCTCGAACAACCACACCATTTTATTTTGGCGAAATTATAACGTCTGAGTTAGCTAGCTATGATGGCATTTCTACTTATGAAAATATTTTCAATAATTGATAATTACCTCTCCCTAAAAGGAAGAGGATTGAATAAAAGGAAAAAATTGATTCTCTTGGTCGATTGGATATGGCGAGGTTTCCTCGCCATCCCATCCTACGGAATGCTCCGCAAACGACCGCTTTTTTCCCCTTGAAAGGGGAGGCTTTAAACCTGAATTATTGAATTATTGAATTATTAATTATTCGGTAATTACAAAATACTCCGTGGCGGTAGTTTGATCGACAATTCTTTTAATTGCCGGAGTGCCAGGCGTAACGAAAACGATGCCGACTACCGCGATAACTATAGGGGTTTTCGGGTTGTGTCGTCGGTGTCGGTAATTACGAAGTTGACAAAAAAACTTGACATGATACTATAAATATAATGGAAAAGGTGCGCTCATATATATTTAAGTGACTTAGTCCAAAAAACCATACTTGCCTACTCAAATAATTAATAATGAATGAGTTTAATTGTTAATTGTTGAAGAATAGCTGATAACTGATAACTGATAACTGAAAATGCAGTCTGGAAAAATCCTGAGAAACCACTACA
>NZ_CEZPJD010000352.1:0-8044 GCF_983059655.1 Okeania sp. | reverse complement strand
ATATAGCAAATATGTTGCTAAGAGCTTCAGAAAATAAAATGGGCGATCGGTAGTAGCAGAACGAAATTGTAAGTTTTCTTGTTAATGTTTAAAATAAATAAACAATATTTATATTTGTTTTCTTACTATGTGTAAAGGTTTGAAAAAAGAATTTTACAAATAATCAGGGAAATTAAAATAATTAAATCAGATTTATCTTTGATTAAAAAGGCATATTCAAAACAATAAATGAGATTTAAACTATTTATCTTTGAGGTCTATTACTATTTTGCCAACCTATTTCTAATTTTTGCTCCTTGTAAGTTTAAGAAGATTTAGAATTCAGGCAACAGGTCAGTTCAACAAGCTGTTGATAAACTGATTCATGGGTATATTCATCATCGGGGTGAGGTGGCTCTCCCGGACGTTGAAAATAAGGTCGCTCATTATTTATTTTTCCCCAGAGCATATCGACCTGACGTACTAGCTCATGAAGAATTGGGGGATTCTCCAAAATGGACTTCAATAATCCTAATAAAGCTTGCAATGGTGAATCTAGATGTTTACTAATTCGGGCTGTATCTTCATCAACCCACCTATATAGAACTGCTTCTAAAACTCCTGAGACATCCCGCAAATTCTGGCTAATCAAAGTATGGATTTCACTCTTGACTTGCACCAACTTGGGAACTGGTGATTCCCCTTTCATAAAACCACCACCTTCTTGACCAATAACATCAGCCAAGGTAAATTCCCGGCCTCTCAACAGTTCGCGTCGTATATCTTCCTCTTCTAGTTGATTCTGAGGTTTTTCTTTTGGGTGAGATTGTTCGGAGTTGGAGGAGTCTGAAATCATTACTCGCTTAATTAAGACTAAATTCTAATTCAGAGATTTTTCTTGATTTTAATGGGCGATCGAGTAGTAACGGAACCAAATTGTAAGCTTTCTTATTAATATTTAAAATAAATAAACAATATTTATGTTTGTTTTCTTACTATGGGTACAGGTTTGCAAAAAGAATGTTACAAATAATCAGGGAAACTAAAATGATTAAATCAGATTTATCTTTGATGAAAAATGGATATTCAAGGCAATAAATGAGATTTAAACTATTTATCTTTGAGGTCTATTAATAAACAGCAAAATCAGTAATTTTACGTCGCTCAACTGTTTTGAAAGCAAGTACAATTTGCTGATGATGTATACCTAAATTAACAAGTTCATTGGCAATACCCTCTTCTGTGCCATCTTGTTGTATCCAAATTTTTTGGTTGATAATGTCAAGATGAATCAGAGTTCCATAAATTCGTCTACTATTTTGCCCACCTATTTCTATGAGCAAGTAATGATTTACAGTTTCATCTATGACTAATTTACATTGCATTTCTGGGTCATTTCCGATATATTAGACATCTCCGACAATAAAAAATAAAATCAATTATCGCACAGAAATTATCAATTATTTTCCTCTACTGCCTACTGCCTCTTTTCCGGAGATGTCTATTCAATATAGTTTTGTAAGACATGGATAATTGCTTCCTTGAGTTCAATATTTAGGGTATCCATTTAACAATTATCTCTTGAGTGGAATTAAAGCTAAAAAGACGTAATATTCGATCTTCTATTAATACTATTCCAGCTTCTTCTTCAAAAACTAATTGACGTACTTCTTCAGGAATAGCTAAGTATAATTTTCGCTGTCGCTTTGACAGTATTATGGTAATAATCGCGGACTGGGATTATGACTATTTTCCTTACCGAGTAATTAATGTAAAAATCCTCTCCTTTAAAGGAGAAACAATGAATTAATTTTCCTTTTATTCAATACTCTTCCTTTTAGAGAGAGGTAATTATCCATTATTGAATGGACTAATCCGTACATCCGTGGCCAAATCTGTGTCTGCATTTGACAGTATTATGATAATAATCGCGGGCTGGCATTATGGCTATTCTCCTTACTGGACTAATCCGTACATCCGTGGCTAAATCTGTGTCTGCATTTGACAGTATTATGATAATAATCACGGGCTGGCATTATGACTATTTTTCTTACTGAACTAATCCGTACATCCGTGGCCAAATCTGTGTCTGCAAATGCAATCTAAAATTCAAACCTTACCTAAAGAAGTTGTCAATTTAATTGCCGCTGGAGAAGTGATTGATTCTTTGGCAGCAGTAGTACGAGAATTAGTAGAAAATTCTTTGGATGCTGGCGCAACTCGTATCATAATTTCTATTATTTCTGAACAGTGGCGAGTGCAAATTTCTGACAATGGTATGGGTATGAATTTAGATAATTTAAAACAAGCAGCTAATCCTCATAGTACGAGCAAAATTACTAATTTTCAAGACCTAACAAAAATTACCAGTTTGGGATTTCGTGGAGAGGCACTTCATAGTTTAGCTAATCTCTCAACTTTAGAAATATTGAGTCGTCCTAAGTCGCCTATTTTAGAGAATGAAAATGAAGGTTGGCGAATTGTTTATAATGAACAAGGAAAGGCTGTTGAAGTTGAAAGAGTCGCTATTGCTCCTGGTACTATTGTTAAGGTTTCTAATCTGTTTGGAAAATGGCCTGTTCGTCGTCAAGGAATGCCTTCTCCTGCTCAACAAATGCGAGGCATACAGTTAATTATTCAGCAAATAGCACTTTGTTATCCTGATGTTACTTGGCAAATTTGGCAGGGTAGTAAATTATGGATACAAATTAGTCCTGGTGCTACGGCAAAACAAATTTTACCTCAAATTTTATCGACGGTAAGATTGAGCGATTTACAGTATATTCAACAAGAAATTGATGAGCAAGAAGCAGAAGAATTAAATCTCGAAACATCAAATTTTTCCCAATATCAAGATTCTCAATTTTTGGATAGACAATCATTAGAATTAGTCTTGGGTTTGCCAGATAGATGTCATCGTAGACGACCAGATTGGGTGAAAGTTGCTATTAATGGAAGGGTGGTGAAAGTACCAGAATTAGAACAAAAAATTATTAGTTCTTTGGCACGGACTTGCCCTCGCGATCGCTATCCTATATGTTTTATTCATTTCCAAATTTTTCCTCATCAAATAAATTGGAATCGTCATCCGGCAAAAACAGAAGTTTATCTTCATAATCTCAGTTTTTGGCAACAACAAATCGACCTAGCAATTGCTAAGGCATTACAATTTAGTATGGAAGTAATGCCAGAATTTCCTTTGTCAGAAAGGGTAGAAAAAATATTAAAAGCATCTGAAAATACAGGGAATTATCAAACTCGTCGGTCGATACAAGTTTCCTCAGATAATACAGCAGAAAAAAATCAAGAATTTGGATTGATAGAACTTAAGGCGATCGCTCAATTACATAATACTTATATAGTGGCTGAACATCCGAGTGGTATTTGGTTGATTGAGCAACATATTGCCCATGAAAGAGTTTTATATGAAAAATTATGTGATGCTTGGGAAATGGTTTCTTTAGAGCCACCAATTATTTTGCAGAATTTATCTTCTAGTCAAATAGAACAACTTCAACGTTTAAATATAGAAGTAGAAATTTTTGGAGATTTTCTTTGGGCAGCTCGTACTGCTCCAGCAATTTTAGCTAAAAGAAATGACTGTGCTGAAGCTTTAATTGAACTGAGTAATGGTGGCGATCTAGAATCTGCTAAAGTAGCTACTTCTTGTCGTAGTGCTATTAGAAATGGTACTCCTTTAAGCTTGCCAGAAATGCAAAGTTTATTAAATCAATGGCAACTTACTCGTAACCCTCGCACTTGTCCTCATGGCAGACCAATTTATTTATCTTTAGAAGAATCAGCTTTAGCTCGTTTCTTTAGACGACATTGGGTGATTGGAAAAAGTCATGGTATTTAAACAGTTATCAGTTATCAGTTATCAGTTATCAGTTATCAGTTATCAGTTATCAGTGAAAAGTTTCTAGGTTATGGCTATCGCTTCTATAATATATAAAACATCCTGTGAAGCACTCGGAAAAAGTCAGAAGAAATAGAGAAGCCATAGAACGACCTTCCGCAATAGAAGCGATCGCTCAGACTTAGAGAAAAACTTCATTCTGTGAAGCACCAAAAAGAAAAAGTTCAGTGGCAGGAAGATTTGACTATTCAATAACAAGGCAAAGTATCTGCATTTTATGCAGCTACCAAAAAAGTCGGCGCTGAAAAGATTTTCCCCTTGCATCCACAAAAAAATCATAGTACTATGTAATTATTGGGGGCTATTCGTACCTACGCATGACTTTTTATTCAACTAAATGTATAGATAAGATTTTAAGGTGTCGCCGAAGTAACAGTAAAATCACATCAATTTAGATAGAATTCAAAATATATCAAAGTATTAAATAAAAATGAAAGTAGAAGAAGCATTGGAAGTTCTGGAGACAGTTCTAGCTCCAGGCTCTTTAAACGCTGTAAAGAAAATGGTATTTTCTCAAGCATGGGAAGGTAAAGCTTATGCTGAAATTGCCGAGCAAGCAGGTTATGACCCAGACTACATAAAAGGAGTAGCTGCAAACTTATGGCAAAGTCTGTCTAGTGTCTTAGAAGAAAAAGTAACTAAGAAAAACTTTCGCGCTCTGCTGAGACAAAAATTTGGTACTCAGAAATCATGTCTTACCAAAACCGAAAATATTCAACAACATATATTCCAATCTTCTACAGAAACAAAAAAAACACTGTCTCAACCAAAAATTGATTGGGGAGAAGCCATAGATGTTTCCGTTTTTTACGGACGTTCCCAAGAACTAGATCGACTACAACAATATATTATCGGAGATGGCTGTCGTTTAGTGGCATTACTAGGTATGGGAGGCATTGGTAAAACAGCAGTAGCAGCAAAAGTCGCCCAACAACTACAGAATGAATTTGACTATATAATCTGGCGATCGCTCCGCCATGCTCCTGCCCTAGAAACAATTCTCACTCAACTCGTATCATTCTTATCCAAGCAAGAATGTAGCCAAGGAGAACTAAGCAAACTAATTGAATACTTGCGTAACTCACGTTGCCTAATAATTTTAGATAGCGTCGAAAGCATTTTACAAACTGGATGTACAGGCCACTATCGCCCTGGCTACGAAAACTACAGTCAACTATTTCATTTAATCGGTGAAACATCCCACTCTAGCAGCCTCATCCTCACCAGCCGAGAAAAACCTCCTGAAGTAGCAGCCTTTGAAAGTATAGATGCAGCAGTACGCTCCCTACAACTATTGGGTTCTAAAGAAGTAGCCCATGCCTTACTAAAAACCAACAAAATATTAGGATCAGAAACACAAAAACAACAGCTCAGTGAATATTATAGCTATAGCCCCCTAGCCTTAAAAATTGTCACCAGCTCCATCACGGACTTATTTGATGGAGACCTGTCAGAATTTCTGCAACATGGCACAACCACCTTCAATGGCATTCGTCGCCTCCTCGACCAACACTTTCAGCGTCTGTCAAAACTAGAAAAAAAAATCATAGTTTGGTTGGCAATTAACCAAGACTGGACGAATGTCAAAAAATTGCAAACTGATATTGTGCCAGCAATTTCCAAAGCAAATCTCTTAGAAAGTTTAGAAGCTCTCATCTGGCGCTCTCTAGTCAAGAAAAAATCAAGTATGTATACAGTCGAACCTGTAGTAATGGAGTATATTCTCCACTACTTAATTGAACAGGTTGTTGGAGAGTTAACTACTGCCAATTTAGACTTATTTCTCAATCATTCTTTAATTATAACCACTGGCAAACGCTATATAAAAGAACGACAAAATAAGCTAATTATAGAACCTATCGCCAGACAACTCAGCACAATATTTAGTTCTACTCGAGCGCTAGAACAACAATTGTTATTAATTTTAAACAAACTACAAGCAAGTGAAACTTCCTTGTGTGGTTATGGCATTGAAAATCTGATTAACCTGTGCATGAAACTACAAATTGACTTAATGGTAAGTGATATTTCTCCCTGTGAAATAGAATCTCATAAATCTGCTAATACCTGCTCCCCAAAATCTATTGAAGTATTATCTACAGTTAACTCAAAATCTTCTGAGTATTGTGCAATAGTTCCTGGGAAATTTTGCCCTGCTATTAGTCAAGCAGATAAACAAAAGTGTCATGAAAGTAATAACTCACAGTTACTAGATCTTAGTTCTTGTGTTTGTCCTACTAATTCTGTAGATGTGTCTGACAAAACTTGCTTAGAAGCACCAAAGCAAGAAGATGAAAATCTTTTAGACTGTCCAATATTGTTGGAAAAAATCCAAATACCGACATTGGGTAATATTTCTGTCATCGCTTCTAGCCCAAATAAAGATTTTTTAGCGATCGCGGATAAATTGGGAGAGATTCGTCTGTTGCCAATGGTGAATAATCAGCCACATCTAGTTTTTGAGGGTCATACTCAAGAAGTACATTCTATTGTTTGGAGTCCAGATGGAAATTTTCTCGCAACTGGTGGTGGCGATCGAACAGTTAGATTATGGGATATTAGTACAGGTAAATGTCTTCACATTTTTGAGGGGCATACAGCACAAATTGATTCCTTAGTTTGGAGTCAGAATAATCAAACTATTGCTAGTATAAGTGATGATGAAACTATTAAACTCTGGGATATTTCTACTGGCGAATGTTTGCATACTTGGTTAGCTGAAAATTTTATTCAATCTTCTAGTAAGTTGGATTTACTATTAACTGATACGTGTGAATTTTTAGCTCCTACTTTTATTGAAGTGGAATGCCTTGTTAGTCTAAGTATTAATCAAGTAAGCTTTGTTGGGTTTATAGATTCTCAAGATGATTGTACCCCCGTAGTATCTTTCTTTGCATATAAAATTTAGGTAAATTATCAAACTTCCTTCTGCTATATAATCAAAAAAAGCACTTATGGATTATTTGAGGCAATAGTGATGAAAAAATTTTTCTCTAACTGGATACAGTCTTTAGTTGCTGGTGTAGCAGTTGCCGGAGTTTTGGGTACTGCATATTGGACTTTTATTGGCTTACCCCAGAATTCCACCCTGAATAAAACAGCTCAGACTGTTGATAACTCTGGTTTATCCACAACAAACGTAGCATCACAAGCACTTAATATTACTGTCTACCGTACTCCCACTTGCGGATGCTGTAAGGGGTGGGTGGAACATATCAAGCAAAACGGCTTTCAAGTCACTGATATTGTTAAACCAGAGTCAGAAATTCAAACTATTCGGCAAAAATATAATCTACCCTCAAATTTGGCTTCTTGTCATACAAGCGAAATAGCTGGTTATCTCGTAGAAGGTCATATCCCAGTGGCAGAAGTAAAAAATTTAATAGCAAAGAAACCAAATATTGCTGGAATTAGTGTTCCCAGAATGCCTATTGGCACCCCTGGTATGGAAATCGGCGATAACCTTCGGTTAAGCGTACGCTATCGTCAAGAATCTTTTAATATCTTTGCCTTTAAAAAAGATGGTCAGACTCAAGTTTTTAATTCCTATAAATTCTAGTAAATTCTAGAATTTTTAACTTAGGAATTTAGAGCAAATCAATTTGTTTATAATCTAGGCTCCACATTTCAAAATGAAGCATAATAATGATGTCTATGATAAATTAGATTATGAGAATCATTTCTATAAATGCAATTAGCAATCTTCTTATTCACCAAACGTCTATTTAGAAATGGTTTTACAAAATGGCTTTAAAAGTTCCAATGCGGTTTGAGTCAGAACCCTTGTTATGGCTTGTTGAAGATATATATTCTTTAGAAGAGTGCGCTGAGTTTATTAATTTGATTGAATGTTCTTCTCCAAGGTTAGCAACCAACAATCCAATGTATCGAAATCAGGATCGAGTAATCCGTGATGATTCTAAGATATCAAAGAAATTGTTTGAGCGATTACATCCGCATCTTCCTGAAAAGATGGGAGATTATGAATTGATTGGATTAAATGAGCGCTTGAGGATGTATAGATATCGTTCAGGACAACATTTTGCTCCACATATGGATCATTGGTATCAACCGAATGAGAAGGAAATCACATTAGACCTCTCCAAAATAGAAATTAAGGTAAAATTGTAGTGCCCAATTATATAT
>NZ_CEZPJD010000351.1:0-8079 GCF_983059655.1 Okeania sp. | reverse complement strand
TGGAACTCGCCCCTACTAATGTAATATTCAACTAAAGATGATATAAGCAGTAACAAATTTTGATATTATTTAGATGCCTCAAATAATTACTCAAAAATTCAAGAAATGGAAAAACCTGCAAAAAATCAATATCCAATTAATGAGTTATTAAAACAACGTTGGAGTTCTTTAGCTTTTACTGACAAAATGGTTGACTCAGAAGTATTACTTTCACTTCTAGAAGCAGCAAGATGGTCTCCTTCTTCTTTCAATGAACAACCTTGGAGTTTTATAATTGCTACTAAGGAAAACTCTGCTGAATATGAGCGTCTTTTCAGTTGTTTAGTAGAAGGAAATCAACCTTGGGCAAGTCTTGCTCCTGTATTAATGTTATCTGTTGCTAAACTTTCTTTTGACAGAAATAATAAATTTAATAGACACGCTTTTCACGATGTAGGTTTAGCAGTTGCTAGCTTAACTTTTCAAGCAACAGAAATGGGTTTGAGAGTTCGTCAAATGGCAGGTTTTCATGTTGATAAAGCACGGGAATTATATAAAATTTCAGCAGAATATGAACCAGTAGCAGCTATAGCTATTGGTTATCCAGCAGAACCCGATATTTTACCTGAGTCTTTACGAGAGAGGGAGCTTTCTCCACGCAGTCGTAAACCCATGAGTTCTTTTGTGTTTACTGGAGAATTTGGCAACACTGCTTCATTTATTTAGTTTTTAAAGTAGTTTTTAAAGAAGCGATCGGCACCTGGCAATAGTATTCAATAGCAAAACTTGTAGTGGACGAATAAGTTGTGTCAGTTCACTACAAGATGAGTTACTAAAATCAATCAATTATTTTCCCCTACTCCCTACTCCCTACTCCCTACTCCCTCTTCTAGAAATATTGACATTAAAAAAGAGGAAATTATTGAATGGATAAGCTAATTCATTATCAAAATATCATCAAACAAATTCTAACTAATTATCAAAACATATCAGCACAAGTTCCCGACCCTGATATAGATGAGGTATTAATATTTGATGACCAAAGAAGTCAATATCTTTGGTTTAATATTGGGTGAAAAAATGATAGACGAATTAAAGCAATTTCTGTTTATATTCGGATTAAAAATGAGAAGATTTATATTGAGGAAGATTGGACAGAGGAAGGAATTGCTAATGAATTATTAAGGGAAAATGTACCAAAAGAAGATATTGTTTTAGCTTTCCACGATCCTTAAACTCGTAAGTTAACTGAGTTTGCTGTTGTTTAAATTTTGCAATAGTTAGGAGCGGGTTTGTTTGTTAAATTAAGGATTCCAGTAGGGTATGTTAGACGGCTAAAATTTAGATTGAGAAAGGTATTTAGCAATCCGTCGTAACGCACCATTTTAGATTTGTCACTAGAGGTGATTCAAAGAAAACGTAGTGAGGTGGTTAATATTATTTAAGTCTTTTTTCCTATATAGAAAACATAGCCATAAAACTCTTTATATTTATCATACAATTCAGCTTCATGCTGTTGATTTTCTACAAGTTCTTCGGCAGTTTTATTACCTACATATTTTTGCAAAAATTTTTCCTGTGCAGAAACTTGTGGAGCATAAAAATGTTCAGTCCAACAATTTTCAGGCAGAACAAAAGTAGCAATTGGAATATATCCAGCTTTTTGCATTTGTGCCACTTTATTTGAAATAGTATTTATTTCGGGATATTCATTATTCCAAAACTCATCAATTTCCACAGGTCGCTCTTCAGTGAACCACGATACTTCTGAAACAGCAAGGAAAGCTCCTTTCTTCAAAAACTTATACCATTCGTTTATTCCTCGTTCAAATCCAATATTGTAGATTGCTCCTTCTGACCAGATTAAGTCTAATTCTTCATTCTGAAAAGGAAGGTTATCCATGGAACCGACAATGCCATTTACTCTATTCTGAAGATTCAGTTTCTGACTATTAATATTGAATAAATCTATAAAGATAGGAAACAGGTCAATAGCTGTAATATGTCCTGACGTATGATTAGCTATTATCATTGTCTGACCACCGGTGCCACAACCTATATCAGCAATTTTTGATTCATTTGTCAGATTATCAATAAAGTTTAAAGCTTTAATAGTTACTTCCGGACTTCCTGGTCCTTGTCGTTCTATAGTCGAATAATATTCGCAGATTAATCTCAAATCAAACTCATGAATGGATTTATTTTCATCACTCATGTTTTTTCCTTATTTTATCTATAAAGTTTTGTCTTTTTCAGGTATCAGAAAAATTCATCTAATATCATGTCTCTTTATACCAAATTGAAATGAAGCTCCATAGAATAATATTTATTATAAGCATAACTGACCGCAGGTAAGCATAGATAAAGATAGATATATTTAATGAATTTTATAATTCTATGCAACCTCACATCAAACTGAGATTAAATACCCAAAAATAACAGTTATTAGGAAGTTATATCAAGTTGCACTATTAAACACAATATAAAAAGATGGCATACTTCTCAAGAGTCATCTTAATATGACTTAAACTATTATTAGCCAAGGATTTCAATCCTTGGCGAACTCTTACTTACGTTAATTTAATCATTAACATGAAGAGTAATTTTGTTATCTTGAAGTTTCTCTGCTACCCAACGTTCAAATAATTCACCATCTAATTTTTTCCTAATTTCAGGATTATCTAAAGAAGCACCTTGTAACTGCTCTAACCTAAATAAACTCCAAAACTTATTAGTCTGAAATGGTCCTAAAAGATCGCCAGGATTAGCTGAATTAATACTATTTCTCAAATCTTCTGGCAAACTACTTAAACTAACCGCACCCATAATGCCATTAAAATTTTTATCATTTGTCACTGAATATTCCTTAGCTAAATCTTCAAACCTACCCCCTTCTTCCAAAATTTTTCGACGCAAAGCATCTGCTAATTCTTTATCTTCCACCACAATTCTAGATAAAATTACATAATCTAGACCTGCTTTCCGTTCATTAAAATATGCTTCTATTTTTTCTGTAGTAACTGAGTCTTTTAATCGCTTTAGTTTAAAAGAATTTTCTATCTGTGACTCTAAAGCATTATAGTTAATTCGATTTTGTTGTAACCATTCTTGAAACTTTTCTTGGTCTTCCAGCTTTCTTTGCAATCTAAAATCAATCATAGCCTGTTGAATAACTGCTGGACTTACATTAATATCTTCTCTAGATTGCATTTCTTTTTCTATCACATATTGACGGACAATTTCTGTAACAAAAGACTGTAATTTCCCAGATGCTTGTAAATATCTTAAACCTTGTCCCCAAGATAATTGTTCTTCACCTATAGTTAATAGTGGTTTAGATTCCATTTTTAATATTCCTTTATTTAACTAATCTTGCTCCAGATTTTAGTCTATCTCAACCGATCATTTTTTTGAATCTGCCTTTACTAAATCTTCTTGAAGAAGGAAGAAGGAAGGAGCGAAGGACTGAAAAAGCGGATGGGGATAGTCAAGGGCTGACCACTTCATGTCTACAAACCCCAAGCAATTTTCAACACCCTGTAGATGGCAGGGCTAATTCATTGTCGTAGCGAGAATATTTACAACCCTATATTTTTGTTTAACTAATTCTAGTTAAGATGTACGAAATTTCAAAATTTCAAAGGATACAATTTTTCTCTCTTGACAATGAATTGACTTTACTCCCCACTCCCCTACTCCCCACTCCCCCACTCCCCTACTTCTTTTTTCTCTCGTGACAATGAATTAGCCATGCTGTAGATAGGGGTATTAAACCCAAAATCAAAAGATAATACGTTTTAGTTAAATTACCAAAATTAGAGCATAGTACCAAACTATAGCTAATAAAATTGCAGCGATCGCCCCAATTAAAGTATTGATAATATTCACTATTTCATTGGTTAACCATTCAAACTGAGACTGTATAGTTGCCCCAATTACACTTTCTAAATTAGTAGCAATAAAAGCTGCCATTACACAAAAAGCTATTCCTGTCAAGTTAATTAAACCTACAAACCAGCCAACCAGAGCGATCGCCACGGAAGCTACAATACCAGCCAAAGTCCCCTCTAAACTCACAGCACCCTCAGTACCTCGTGGCACTGGTTGTAAAGTTGTAATTAAAAAAGTCCGTTTACCATAAGCCTTCCCTACTTCACTAGCACAAGTATCAGAAAGCTTGGTACTAAAACTAGCCACATAACCCAACATTAGTAAAAATGGTAAATTTTCTATTGGGGGATAATTTGGATATAGCACATTAATTACCCAAACTCCTACAGCACAGATAGCAGCAGTCAGAGCCGAACCCCAAACATTTTCTGGCCCTCTAGCCCCTTCTCGCTTTTCTGCAATTCCGGCTGCCTGTTTTTGGGCCATTCCAATGCGAGTAACACCAGACCCTACTAAAAAATAAAAGGCCACTACTATATATCCAGGCCAACCCAAACTCCCCCAAATTATTACTCCTAATAGCCAAGCATGAAGTATTCCTGCTGGGGTTAACAATTTTTTAGGGGCAAAATAAACAAGACTGAGTAAGATAGTATTTAAGCTGATAGCTATTAGCCAGGGATTTATAGTATTAATTGCAGAAAACATAATATCTACTTATTGAAAACATCTATTCTAATTTTAAAAAAGCAGTTAGGGTTCAGCAATGAGCAATCAGCCTAATGGGCCGGGAATTTTTACCCAGAGCTATAAAAGCGATTAACGCAGTTCAGACCTAGAAGGCTAGCTGATAGCTAGTTATAGCAATGTGCGTGGCATATTTACAAATTGCAGGAATTGTCCAATAGCTAAAAGTTTGGCGTTGTCAGATTTTTATTCCCCCTGTTGCCTGTTGCCTGTTGCCTGTTGCCTGTTGCCTGCGCGCAGCGCTATAACTTGAAAAAATTAGTCATAAATATATTTGTCCACTACTAGGAATTAAACATGAATCAAGTTATTTTTCATTTAGCTTTTCCCGTTAATGATATTGCTCAAACAAAAGATTTTTATGCTAATGGTTTGGGTTGTGAAATTGGTCGAGAATCTTCAAATTCTGTCATTTTAAATCTTTACGGTAATCAAATAGTTGCTCATGTTGCTAAAGAAAATTTAGAACCACAAAAAGGAATTTATCCGAGACATTTTGGTTTAGTTTTTACTCTAGAAAGCGACTGGGAAGCTTTGTTGGAACGTGCCGAAAAAAATAATCTGAAATTTTATCAACAACCCAAGCGGAGGTTTACAAATTCTCCTTTAGAACATCGTACTTTTTTCTTAGAAGACCCATTTCATAATTTGCTAGAATTCAAATATTATTGTCATTCAGAAGCAATTTTTGGCTGCAATGAACATCAAAAAGTTGGAGATGTTGTAGCAGTTTAAATTAGTCTGGTTGTTAGAGATAGGAAAGCTTTCAAATATGATTTTTGATGTTTAGAGAGGAAAATATTTTTCCCTCTGTTGCTTGTTGTTGCATGTTCCCTACTATAGTTAATTGTCTGGAAATCCTATATGACAAAAATAACTTTCAATCATGTTATCCCTCAGTTTAGAATTTTTGATGTTGATAAAGCTAAAGAATTTTATCTCAAATTTCTAGGCTTTGAACTCAAGTGGGAATATCGCTCCGATGAAGCAGGTCCAGTTTACATGGAGGTCTCAAAAGCAGATTTTTCTATACATCTTACAGAGAATCATGGTGATTGCTGTCCAGGATCATCAGTCTTTATTTGGATGAATGGAATAGACAATTATTATCAAGAAATTTCTTGTTGTGATTATCCCTTTATGAACCCTCAAATAGAAGATGCTTCCTGGGGTGCTAGATTAATGATTGTCATCGATCCATTTGGAAATAAAATAATGTTTAATGAATCAAGTGATCAATAATATTTTTGTGAATTTAGGCAATTACTGTAAATTGTTTATAGTTATAAAAAAATGAAAAAACAATCATATTATACAAATAGATCAAAAATATCACTAATCAACTGAAATAAACTCAAAATTGTTTTGGTAGCTACTCAAAATTTTAAATTTTCAACCGTCAGTTGAAATAATTAAGAACTCTAGTTATTGTAACGAATATTCTGATGAATACAAAAATAGTAATTACAGAAGCAAAAGAACTAAATATTAGTTCCGTTCCAAACCATACTCAATTACCAGAATCTGACGGTAAATTTGTGAAAATTTTCAGGAACATCACCAAAGCATTTTATCAACTGACTCTATTAAACCAATCCTAGATAAAATTCATCCTGACAGACAATTATGCTATTGGTCAAGACTATGGAATTTATTGGCGATTAACTGACCCTCCTGTTAGAGGAACAGAAGCACCAGATTGGTTTTATATTCCTCATGTTTCTCCCCTGCTCAATGGAGAAGTACGACGGTCTTATGTGCTTTGGCAAGAATATATTTGCCCTCTCATTATATTAGAATTTGTTTCTGGAGATGGTACTGAGGAAAGAGACAACTCCACCAGTAATATCGATTTTTCAAGAACATAAAAAACCAGGTAAGTTTTGGATTTATGAATGAGGAATTAGAATTCCATTTTACGGCATTTATGAAGTTAAAAAAGCTGCTGTAGAGTTATATAGTTTAACTTCTAGTGATTATGAACTTGTAGAGGCTAATGAACGGGGTCATTTTCCTATTCCACAGTTAGGTATTGAGTTAGGAATTTGGCATGACAGGTATAATAATGTGGAATTACCTTGGTTGCGTTTGTGGGATAATCAAGGTAATTTATTATTGACTGGTGAAGAACGTGCTCAACAAGAATATCAACGTGTTGAAAGATTAGCAGAAAAATTACGTCAAATGGGAATAAATCCAGACCAAGAATAAAGGTAAGAAATATATAAATTATTTAGAGCAATCGCTTATTTTTTATCTATAAAATACTGAATAGGTAAATACATCTTTTCAGCATTTGCCTGTGCTAAAATTAACAGTTCAAATTAGTAATACCAATTTGAAAAAATAATGTGACGAATAATAAGGGCAATTAAAATACTTTATAGAAGATATCTCTTGGACTAAAAAGATAAATTCATACCTATTTGATAATTAGCATGCCAGTAGTGTATTAATTATTTTTATGTTTACTTATCCTCCACTCCCCTAATCCCCTACTCAATAAAATTTAGCAAACATTTATCAAATTGGTATAATTCGTTTTGACTTAGAAGCTGCTTTTAATTCTTCAACAATTACTGTTAAAACTTTTTCATCTGACACCATCCAAGCATGAAGTAAAACATCTATTTTGATGTCTCTACCTACTGGCATTTGAGAACTTCTAGCAGGCAAAATCATCGCATCATAAGGAGTCCAAATAGAGGTAAAATTTATCTGCTCTAATAAAGCAATATCCTGATTTAAATCTTCCAGAAAAACACTTTGAGGGCGCATCTGAATGGGTGCTGCTAAATTTAAAGCGTAAGCTGTTAATGTGCCGTTGTGAGGAGAAGAAATGGTAATAAAACGTTCTACTCTTTCTATACCACCTAATCTTTGAACATAGTAACGACTGATTACTCCTCCCATACTAAAACCTATTAAATCTAAGGGTTGATTAGGTGGAAATGTTTTGCTTATATAATCATCAACTTGTTTAGCTAGTTTATCTAACCCTAAAATACCGTAATTAGGAACTAAGTTCAGAGAATAAACATCCCAACCTAAGTTTTTTAGATATAGAGACATTCGATCAAATATTCTAATAGTGTCAAAAATTCCGTGGATTAGTAGTACCGGATTAGGTTTATTTAAAGTGCTCATACTCCTGATTTATTATGCTTATCTTCATTCTAAATTTTAGAGTGTAGCGATCGCTATTCTTTTATTTAGTAGGACAATCTTTTTACTGGTATAGCAGAAGGAAGAAGTAAAAAAGAAGGTAAGCATTTCCTGCGGAATGCTGCGCAAACTATAGCTGTCAGCTCTCAGTTTTCATGAGGGGGTTCAAATGAATATAGATTTTAAAGCCGACTTTGGTAGTAAGTATAATTTCTGCCTCAATTAGTAAAGTTTTTATCTAAAACTAAAATTAATAGCTGTTTGCATAATACCAATTTTAAAAAAGAATGCTACAAA
>NZ_CEZPJD010000350.1:5647-8109 GCF_983059655.1 Okeania sp. | reverse complement strand
AAGCAGTAAAAAAACTTGCCATACTCCACAAAAAAGTAGCCGATATCAGAGCAGACGCACTACATAAACTCACTTCATGGTTAGCTAAAAACCACAGTACCATAGTAATTGAAGATTTGAATGTAAGTGGAATGCTCAAGAATCACAAACTAGCAAGTGCCATAGCAGACTGTGGTTTTTATGAGTTTAAACGTCAGCTTACATACAAATGTGAATGGTATGGCAGTGAATTAGTCATAGCCGATAGATATTATCCAAGTTCTCAAATATGTTCAAACTGTGGGCATCAACAGAAAATGCCATTACACTTGAGAACTTATGAGTGTAGTCAATGTGGTTTTGAAACTGATAGAGATTTGAATGCTGCTATCAATCTGAAAAACTATGTGAATCAGTAGCTTGAGTCAAGAGCGAATTGAAGCCTGTGGAGAAGATAAGTTACAGACTGCGGTCGGTGGTCTTCTGTGTTTGCGCAGCATTGCGGAACGCAAAGCAGGAAGCTAACTCCAAAGCCTATGCAATCATTTATGGGTAAGTTTGGGTAAGTTTAGTAGAACGGACTATGAAAGTTGTAAAACTTTGGGCTTTAGGTGCATGGGATAGCTAGACTTAAGAGAAGAACTATTTTTAAGAGGAGTTACGCAAAGGTAATATATATATCGTCTCTGCGTAAGTCCTATTTAAGATAGATGAGCGAGACAAGCTCTATTAAGCTAAAGCACTCGCCAATTCTCAACCCCGATTAATTATCAATCCTGAGCAACCCTCGTTATGTTAGTGATGTAAGGCATTTCTCCTGGTGCTTGATATATATCAACAATAGCTGCTTCATTGGGGGCGTCAGGATACACAACTGTTGCATTGCAGAAAAAACTGTAGTTTGTTCCTGCAACAGCCTGAGTTGCAAAGGCTACTGGTTTGTAAGAGACTCCAACAAGACCTTTCATAGCTGTTTGAAAAACTTCAGATGCTTCTGGAGTTATGTCACTATAAGTACTCCATCCTCCCAACAACTGTCGTGCGTTAGCATGGGGGACTGCAATAGTAGCTGCAATCATAAAGGCCAATAGTACACTTAGTAGAAACTTTTTCACTTTTGTTCTCCTTTTTGAGATTGGTAACTTCAATCAAGTTCTCGCAGTTGGAAATAGTTTGCCATAGACTTCTTTCTGAAAAATATGGAAAAATGTCAGAAAAGCGAGAAACTAATGAGCCTGTACATTGAAATGTAACTATGGATAAAGACGTTAAAATAGAGAAAATTATGACTAATGGATACCTGAACTTCCCGCAGTATAAATATACGATAAAACTCTAAAACCCTTATCAGTCATAAAATACAGCGGTCGCCTTTTTGGGATATAGCTATGTAAATTTGTAATGTTTCTTAACAGAAGCTCACAGGGAGTATCTGTTTTGTCTGCTAGTCCATGAAATTGGACGTGGCTAGCATCTGGAAAAATATCAGCTAAACGAGAAACCCATTTCCAGCTCAAATTTTGATCGAATAATAGTTTCAAGGAGAACTCACCAAAGCAACTAAACGATGATTACGGTCAGCGGCAAATTCTAAACAAGCTCTAATATCTTCTTCCGTCACTTCTGGAAAATCATCAATAATCTCAGTAATGGACATCCCGGATGCTAGCCAGCCCAGAACATCATAAACTGTAATTCGCATTCCACGAATACAAGGCTTTCCCCCACGCTTATCTGGTTCAATGGTAATTATGTCACGATAGCTCATAATCAAATTTATCTGTCCCAAAGCCTGATGAACAAGTAGCTTTTCAAAATCATCATAGAAATTTTATCGAATATTATAGATTACAGTGGGTAAAGCATTCTCCTATTACCGAATAATTCTGCTTTAAAGCCTCTCCTTCAAAGGAGAAGCAAGAAAAAATTTTCCTTTTATTTAATTCTCTTCTTTTTAGGAAGAGGTAATTATCAATTATCGAACTACTGTCTAAACTAAAATAGAGTTGTTGGGAAATAAAAGTTGAATAATGCTCAAAAGCTTACCGTATAAGACTTTTACGATTTTAGGCATCAAGAATGCTATAAACTTTGACTGATAAGGGTTTTAGCCATTTTTTTAGCTTAATTCCCAATAACTCTAATAATTAAAAACTTTAGTTCATCAAGTTGGAAACTGATGTATGTCTAATCTCGTGAAACTCTTAAATTTTACAGCTCACCGACAGTTAGAAAAGTCATTGGGATATAAATCTAACTCTCCCTGGGTAGCTTTTCACTGGGAACCAGAAATTGACCAAGTTATGTACAATGACGGTAAAAATATCGGTGCTGGTATTAGTGTTGCTTGGCAGATTTTTATTCAGCATCCTCTGGTAAATTCTCAAGTAAAAGATTATCAGTTAAATGAAACTGATAAATATTGGTTAATTTTAGATAGACAAAATAGAAATTTATATGTAGGAACAGCAAAAATTGTTTCT
>NZ_CEZPJD010000350.1:0-5547 GCF_983059655.1 Okeania sp. | reverse complement strand
TGTTGCTTGTGGTGTTAGAGGTAGTAATGATTTTTCATCTTTTTTTAATACTTCTAATGGAGAGAAAGAGTTACACTTAGTAGGTGTTTATGAAGCAAGTTCAGATCATTATAGTGGTTATCATCCTACAGGTACTATTGATGTAAAAATAGAACGAAAAAATCGACCTGTAATTTTAGCTCTCTCTTCTTATGAACCTGTACATTGGAATGTTACTTTGGGCAAAGAAGTTAAATTAGAGAAAGTAATTATTAATGGGTATCACGACCAAGAAATTTCTGGTATTTCTGGGATACCCATAGCAGAATTTAGTTATCAAGGGACAGGTAGATATCTTGGTGAATTTGCCTATCAGTGGGATAAATCTCACCATCATCCTAGTACTGCCTCATTAGTAACTAAACTTGAGCAAATTACTAATACTAATTTAACTTCTTTTCAAGGGTGTTATCGAGGAACAAATTTTACAATTAAATAAAAGAATATAGAAGTAGCTAATATAGCGCTCCGCGCAAGGCAAAAGGCAAAAGGCAAAAGGCAAAAGTTAAAAGTTAAAAGTAATCCCTCACTGAGTTTAAGCCTTTGTAAATGTTCTAAACTTTGTTTCGACTGCTATAAAAACAAAGTAAAGGTAAACAAAAGAAATTAAATTCCCAGACTTAGATTAATATCTGGAAAGTTAGAATAATTTTAGAGGTGAATATATTATTAAAACTACAAGATATTATTCAGATAGTTGTTTATTTTCCTGCACAACCCCATCTTCAAGATAAACTACTCGATCGGCAGAACTTATTATTCTAGGATCGTGAGTTACCATCAACACTGTACAACCACCTTCTTTGGCCAGACGACGCAGTAATTCAATCACTGTATGACCACTGTGAGAATCTAATGCTGCTGTGGGTTCATCAGCCATGATTACCCTTGGACTTCCACATAGTGCGCGGGCGATCGCCACTCTTTGCTTTTGGCCACCAGATAAATCTCTTGGATGTAGCTTGGCCTGGGGCGCTAGTCCTACTTGCTCTAAAAGTACCTGAGCTTCATGTTTTGCTGCTTTACCCTTGATACCCTTCATATTCAGAGCCACTTCTATATTTTCTCTCGCCGTCAATGCCGGGAACAAGTTAAACCCCTGAAAAATAAAGCCGATATTCTTAAGTCTAAACTTGGCTAGTTGGCTTCTGGACATTTTAGTAATTTCTTGTCCCAGGAGACATACTCTACCAGATGTGGGTGTTAACAATCCTGCTAAGATTGACAGTAAAGTTGTTTTACCAGAACCAGATGGTCCCATCAAGAGCTGGACATCACCTTTGTTTACTGTCAAGTCAATATTCTTCAGTACCTGGTATGACTGTTTTCCAGATTGGTAGGTCATTGTCAACCCACAAGCCATAATTGCTGATGTGTTCAATTTAGCAATATCCCTAGGAGTGCAGGCATAAGGGCTTTTATTTTTGGTTGCGGCAGCCATGTACATATTGAAAGTGGTCATAGTGTGACTTTTTAGTAAGCTAGAGTGTTTCCGGGGTAGAGGAATATACCTCTGGTAATGTTTGCTTATGCAAGAATGATTATCTTAGGTTACCTAATTTCTGGCTTTGGACATAACAAAATTGAATCTCTATAAGGATAGGAAAATTTCAGTTACATCTGAGTGAGTAATTCAAATATCATGGCCTTTGACCTGAAGAGAAACTTTAATTTAGTTTCATCAAATTTTATTTTAACCTAATCAGCCCTAAAATAAGAGATAAAATTGAATGAGTAAATACTATTTGCTGAGAATTGAATGAGAATAAATTCTTTAAATAGTTATCAGCTAAATCTTTTAGTCTTTGACTATATCTTTCATTTATGCCTGATTTAATTTCGGATTACTCAATGTTTGACTTCAAAAATATGAATCTTGATGGCTCAAGTTAAGGTGATTGGCATAATTTTATTCTACACCTTTAACAATAATTATAATCCTGATTTGACGTTTTTGCTTCACAAAGTTTATTTTAAATCCTGGATTTAATTATTAATACAGGTATGATTATGACTCTGTCTTGAAACTATTAACTAAGTACGGTTGATTTATTATTATTTATCATACAAACAGGGAATAAAAGCGATCGCGAAATAAATATCCTTGTTGACTAAGTCTGTCTCTTAAGACACAAAATAGTCAAATATATTGCAAAATTCGCTGAATAAGTACTGGAAGACCGGAAATATAAATATTTAGGAAGAAAAAAAATTTAATTTTTATTTTTGCCCGAAGTATGTGCTGGATTAATAAGTTATTGATGATTAGTTTAACTAAACTTAATATAACATATTTGCAAGCTTATAGTAGAAGATTAATTATTTTATAAAGAATAGCAGATATTAGTGAAAGTTTATTCTTTTTTATACATATGAAAATATTTATTCTTAAACACTTCAATGATTAAGTCATAAGTTAGGTTCAATTATATTTTAGCAAAAAAAGTAATTATATTTCAGTTGCAAGATTTTAATGGTAATTAAGAGTCAGGAGACATAAGATAAAAAGATTTTCATCTATCTTAATTGTTATTTAATATCTATCAAAATTATTCCTAATTCCTATATTTTTACTTCATAAAAATATCTTATACCAATTCCCAAAAGTAATGCTATAGTTAGGCAAAACTTCAGTTTTTAAATAATTAACATAGGGAGAATATTTTTTTTGCTGATTTTACTAAAGTTAATGTTAATTATTCTTATATTTACTTCCCCTCCTGGGAGCAGAAGGGTAGATTCATTTCCTGTACGAACGTTGCATGAAATATCCCTACCCACTCCTCTACTCAATAAAACGTAGAAAAGTTTTTGAGAAATGATATTATTCTTTAATTTACCTAGGGCTTACAGACTTTGCATGCATGCTTTCAAGAAGATGTGGCAAAAATGCCTAATATTTAGTATTAGAGACAGGAAGATTTAAACTCAATTTTTCGGTAAACTGTTTTAATTAACTAATAATATCCAAATCTGTAAATATTTTGCTATGCCGACATTTTTATTAGAAATTGGTACAGAAGAATTACCCGCAACTTTTGTCTCTGAAGCCATATCACAGTGGGAAAAACTTATCCCTACTGCCTTGAGTGAGACATACTTAACAAATGATGGAATTAAAATATATGCCACACCAAGACGTTTAGCTGTTGTCATCAAAAATTTACCTACTAAACAACCAGACCGAGAAGAAGAAATTAAAGGTCCTCCGGCAAAGGCAGCTTTTAAAGATGGTAAACCTACAAAGGCAGCAGAAGGCTTTGCTAAAAAACAAGAAATAGAATTAAAAGACCTAGAAATACGCCCGACAGAAAAAGGAGATTTTGTTTTTGTTAATAAAAAAATTCAGGGTAAACAAACAGCAGAAATTCTCATAAAATTAGTACCTGAATGGATTAATAAACTTGAAGGTAAAAGATTTATGCGTTGGGCAGATGGAGATATCAAATTTCCTCGTCCTATTCGATGGTTAGTAACATTATTAGATGGGGAAATATTGCCGATAAATTTAGAAAATGGCTCTGAGATAATTACCTCTGGTCGTGTATCCTACGGACATAGAGTTTTACATCCTGAATCTATTGAAATTAACCAGGCAAAAGATTATGCAGAAGTATTGAGAAAGGCTTATATAGAAGTAGATTTTCAACAAAGAAAGAGTCAAGTTGAACAACAAATACAAACTGTAGCAAAAAAAATTCAAGGAACAGCAGAAGTTCCGACAGAATTATTAGCAGAAGTTACAAATTTAGTTGAATGGCCAACAGCAGTAGTTGGTAAAATTGACGAAGAATTTTTAATTTTGCCTTCGGAAGTAACAACAACGGTTATGGTGACACATCAGCGTTACTTTCCTGTTTTGAAATCCACAAAAACTGCTAAAGCAAAAATTGAACTACTGCCATATTTTATTACTATTTCTAATGGCGACCCGGAAAAGTCAGAGATTATTGCTAAAGGAAACGAACGAGTAATTAGAGCTAGATTAGCTGATGGGCAATTTTTCTATAAAGCAGATTTAGCTAAACCATTAGAAAGCTATTTACCTGAATTGGAAGCTGTAACATTTCAAGCTAAACTAGGCTCAGTGCGGAAAAAAGTAGAACGGATTGTTAATATAGCTAAGTTAATAGCTGAACAGTTAAAAGTCAGTCAAGAAGAAAGCAAAAATATAGAAAGAGCAGCTCTACTTTGCAAAGCTGATTTAGTAACTCAAATGGTTTATGAATTTCCCGAACTTCAGGGAATAATGGGAGAAAAATATGCCCGTGCTTGTGGGGAAAATGAAGCCGTAGCAATGGCAATATTTGAACATTATTTGCCTAGAGGTGCTGGAGATATTTTACCTGAAAGTATTAGCGGTCAAGTTGTGAGTTTGGCAGATAAACTTGATACTTTGGTAAGTATTTTTGGCTTAGGAATGTTACCCACAGGTTCCTCCGACCCCTTTGCTTTACGTCGGGCAGCAAATGCATTGGTAAATATCACTTGGTCAGCGGATTTGCCAATAAATTTACATCAATTATTAGAAAAAATTGCTGTGGATTTTACTAAGTTTTATCCAGAAGCAGAGTCAGGTTTATTGCCACAATTATATGATTTCTTTCTACAACGAATTAAAACTATTTTACAAGAGGAAAAAAATATTGATTACGATCTGGTAAATGCTGTGTTAGGTAATAATGATTCTGAATATACCGAACGAGCATTAAAAGATTTATTAGATGTACGGAACCGTGCAGTTTTCTTGCAAAGTATTCGACAAAATGGTCTGCTTGACCAAATCTATGAAACTGTTAATCGTTCAACTCGTTTGGCTGCTCAAGGTGAGTTGGATTTTATCCAACTTGCACCTGAAAAAAATGTGGATTTAAATTTGTTTAAAAGTCAATCAGAATTAGCATTTTATAATGCTTTAGTTGATTTAGTACCCCAAACAAAAGTATCTCAACAAACCAGAAATTATCAACAATTAGTAGATACTTTGGCAAAAATTGCCCCAACTGTTAGTAATTTCTTTGATGGGCCAGAAAGCGTTTTAGTAATGGATTCTGACGCTAAAATTAAACAGAATCGATTAAATTTATTAGGCTTACTCCGCAATAATGCACGGGTATTGGCCGACTTTGGAGAAATAGTTAAAAGCTAGTGCTGTTACGCGGAAGTTCAGAGGTTCTCTGAGAAGTCCCATTTACTACATCGAATGCTCCCGCGCATCGCCCATTCAACAAAAAGCCTAGCATCCTCTGGCTTTCCCCCTTCCCAAGGGGGACGGGAGGGAGATTAATAAAGGGGGACTTTTACCGAATTATTAATTATTAATTATTAAATAATTTTGGTTTAAAGCCTCCCCTTTTAAAGGGAAAAAAGCGGTCTCCGGATGACGAGGTCCCCTGCTCTTATCAGAGCCGCTCCGAAGATCGCCATATCCAATAAACCAAGAGAAGAAATAATATCTCCTTCTATTCAATCAAGAGCGGTTTTAACCAGAGGTAATTATCAATTATC
>NZ_CEZPJD010000349.1:6826-8114 GCF_983059655.1 Okeania sp. | reverse complement strand
ACTTTTGAATTATAACTTTAGTACCTAATTCTCGGATCGATATAAGCATTTAAAATATCAATAAAAATACTAACTACCACAACAATTCCGGCAAAAAATACGACTATTCCCTGTACTGTAGGATAATCCCGCGAACTAATTGCCTCATATAATCTATTTGCTAAACCAGGCCAAGAAAAAGTTACTTCGGTTAATATTGCTCCTCCTAATAAAGCAGCAAAAGTCAATCCTAAAATTGTAATTACTGGAATCATGGCATTTTTGAAAGCATGAGCAAATAGTATTTTCAATTCCGGAATACCTCTAGCTCTAGCAGCTTCTACATAATCAGATTTTAATGTTTGTTTGAGATTAATTCTGACTATTCTTTCAAAAATACCACTGAGCAAAATTCCTAATGTTAAACTCGGCAAAGCTAAATAATATATAGATGTGAAAAAATGATTTATATTACCACTAAAAATACTGTCAATTGTATATAAACCTGTAATAGTTGGAGGCGGGTTTTCAGTAATAGGAAAACGAGTACCTAAAGGAAACCATTTTAACTGTACTGCAAAAATTAATTGTAAAATCATGCCAGCCCAGAAAGGTGGAACTGCATAAGTAATAATTCCAAATAAACGGCCACCAATATCTAACTTGGTATCAGGGTTAGAAGCTGCAATAGAACCCACAGTAATACCAAAAATTAGAGCGATCGCCATACTAAATACTGCTAATTCTACAGTGGCAGGAAAATAATTTTGAATAATTTGCCAGACTGACTCCCCGCGAGTAGTCATTGATGTGCCAAGGTCAAAACTGAGTAATTTTCCTAGATAATTAAGATACTGTTCTAGTAATGAGCCATCTAAACCAAGTTCTACTCGCAAAGCTTCTTTCGTTGCAGTTGATACTTTTGGTCCAAGAATAGCATCTACGGGGTCTCCCGGTGTTGCTCTTAATAATAGGAAAACTAATGTGCTAATAGTCCATAACATAAGTGGGGCTAATAGCAAACGGATTAATATATAAGAATATAGGGCTTTAGAGCGAGACATTATTTTAAGTCAAAATTCAAAAGTCAAAAGTCAAAAGTAAGAAATTAGAAGTAATTGCCTTTTATTGCTGAATTGAAAAATAGGCAGCAAAGTTAAAAGTCAAAAGTCAAAAGTCAATTTTAAGTCAAAATTCAAAAGTCAAAAGTCAAAAGTAAGAAATTAGAAGTAATTGCCTTTTATTGCTGAATTGAAAAATAGGCAGCAAAGTTAAAAGTCAAAAGTCAAAAGTCAATTTTAAGTCAAAA
>NZ_CEZPJD010000349.1:0-6726 GCF_983059655.1 Okeania sp. | reverse complement strand
AAAAATAGGCAGCAAAGTTAAAAGTCAAAAGTCAAAAGTCAATTTTAAGTCAAAATTCAAAAGTCAAAAGTCAAAAGTAAGAAATTAGAAGTAATTGCCTTTTATTGCTGAATTGAAAAATAGGCAGCAAAGTTAAAAGTCAAAAGTCAAAAGTCAATTTTAAGTCAAAAGTCAAAAGTCAAAAGTCAAAAGTAAGAAATTAGAAGTAATTGCCTTTTATTGCTGAATTGAAAAATAGGCAGCAAAGTTAAAAGTCAAAAGTCAAAAGTCAATTTTAAGTCAAAAGTCAAAAGTAATTGCCTTTTATTGCTGATTTTTGCTAAAAATAGCTCAGTTAATATGAATTATTCTTACTTTTTACTTCTCCCCCACTCCCCTACTCCCCTGCTCAACAAAATGTAGAAAACTTTTTGATAAATGATATAACTCCTGAATTCTATGCTTCTTCCTTCCTAAAAATAACATCAGCAACTCGACAAACTTCAGACATTTCTTTAACGTCGTGAACTCGTAAAATATCTACAGACTCAGCGATCGCTGCCACACAACCAGCAGCAGTCCCCCAAACTCTTTGTTTAGCATCAGGTTGATTTAATATTTTACCAATAAAACTTTTACGAGATAATCCTACTAAAATCGGACAATTTAAACTTCTAAATTTTGATAAATTGCGGATAATTTCTAAGTTTTGTTCGTAGTTTTTGGCAAAACCAATTCCAGGGTCAATAATAATTTTATCCCGTTCAATTCCCGCTGTTATAGCAGCTTCTATTCGACTCTCTAAAAATTGATATATTTCCCTAATTAAATCTTGATAATCTGTCAATTGTTGCATTGTTTTTGACGTACCTCGAATGTGCATTAATATAATGGGCACTTTGAGAGCAGCCACCACGGAAAACATATCTGAGTCATAAGTACCCCCAGAAATATCATTAATTACATTAGCACCAACTTCCACAGCTTTTTGTGCAACTACTGCCCTAGTTGTATCAACAGAAATTGGAATTTCCGCACAAATATTTGGCTGATTTCTTAATAGCTTAATTATTGGTAAAACCCGATTAAATTCCTCGTCTAGAGAAACAACTTCAGCCCCAGGTCGAGTAGATTGACCACCAATATCAATCAGATCGGCACCATATTCTACCATTTTTTTTGCTTGTTTTAAAGATGTTTCTAGCGTATTAAAATCACCACCATCACTAAAACTATCTGGCGTTACATTCAAAATACCCATAATATAGGTACGTTTTCCCCAAGTAAAATTTTGATAGTAATTGTGCATTTCAATGATGTTTAATAATTAATGCAGTAATAGTTAAATAATCTATCTTTTCTATGGCGTTTTTAATACCCCACCACCTACACAGTACCGAAAATTGTTTGGGTTTATGAGACACAAAGTTGCCGATCATTGACTATCCATAAGAATTAGACCTTCTGCCTTCTGCCTTCTGCCTTCTTCAAGAGAATTGATTTTTAGGATAATTTAAGCAAAAGGGAAGAAAAAAAATGTCAACTATAACTGTTATTAGAGCAAAAACTAGGTCGAAGAATTAAACCAAATCTATAAATAATAGTGAGGCTTTATTCTCCATAATTATTACCGAAAAATTAAGGTATAAAGCCTCTCCATTAATGGAGAAAAAGAAACAAATTCCTTTTAACCCAATCCTCTTCTTTTCAAGGAGAGGTAATTCTAAATCCTTAATTCTAAATTATTGAACACCAATTTATAGTTATATTATAGTGTAAAGTATTGATTAAATTGGTGAATTTATATTTCTATTTTGCTGCAACATACTCTTTTTTCCTCCCTTTTTTAGTTTTTACCGAATAATTAATAATTAATAATTAATAATTAAATAATTCTGGTTTAAAGCCTCCCCTTTTAAGGAAAAAAAAAGCGGTCGTTTTGCTACGCAACATGTTTGCGGAGCATGCGGAGCATTCCGTAGGAAAAAGCGGAGCGCACCCGTTGGGTGGGATGGCGTTTTGCTCCGCAACATGTAAAGCGGAGCGGCTCTGATAAGAGCGGGTCCCCTCGCCATATCCAATCAACCAACAGAAGAAATAATATTTCTTTATATTCAATTCCGTAACGGTTTTAACCAGAGGTAATTATCAATTATCCATTATCAATTATCCATTAATGAAAAGAAGTCTAATTAATTATCAAAAATCCTTAAATTATTTATAATTAATCAGACGAGAAAAACTATCTGGCTTTAAACTTGCTCCCCCAACTAAAGCACCATCAATTTCTGGTTGAGCCATAATTTCATCAACATTATTAGGTTTAACAGACCCACCATATTGAATAGTGACATTAGAATTAGTTAACTTACTACGAATTAAACCAATAACACGGTTAGCTTCTGTAGCTTCACAAGTATCACCAGTACCAATTGCCCAGATAGGTTCATAAGCAATTACTAGATTTTCCTGATCCACATCAATTAAATCTGTGGCCAACTGAGAAAAGATATGTGATTCTGTTTCACCAGCAGCTCTTTGCTCCTTAGATTCTCCCACACAGAGAATAGGGGTTAAACCATACTTCTGAGCAGCTTTTAAGCGCAAATTAACTGTTTCGTCAGTTTCACCAAAATATTGACGACGCTCACTGTGGCCAACAATTACATAACTAACTCCGATTTCCTTGAGCATTGGGCCAGAAATTTCTCCTGTATATGCTCCCTCCTCTTCCCAATGAATATTTTGGGCACCCAACTTTATCCGACTCCCGTGCAAGCTTTTTGACATAACATCTAGTGCAGTAAAGGGAGTGCAGAGAACTACTTCATGTTCTTCAGGAGTTTCTATGAGTTGAGACATCAAACCCTGGAGAAACTCTTTAGCTTCTGCCTGGGTTTTGTACATTTTCCAGTTCCCAGCAATTATAATTTTTCTCACTGTTGATTTTGTAGACCTCAAACTTGACTATCTGCAACACTCCAGTCTAAGGCTTTATGAGTCCTTTTTCTAGACTTCAAAGAATAATTGTTTTCTTCATCACAATTTTGTCGATCGGGATGGTGTTATCAAAAAGGATTGAGTCGTGCCACCCCGCCGGGAAATGGCGAAATATTTTTGGAGCGGAGCTCAAATCCCCTACTTCCCTTTCTGGCTCCCCTCCTGGGAGGGGCAGGGGTGGGTTAACTTTTAACTTTTAACTTTTAACTTCGTCAACCTACTGGCCAAATTCCAACCGAGCTTGCTCAACTATTTCTGCTGTGACGACTTCTTGCTCTGCTTCTCTGGCCAAATCTTCAATTCGCTTTCTTGCCTGAGCTCGAACAAAATAGGGAATGTTTTTTAATTTAATTTGAGCTTCTGGCGTCCATTTCAATTCGTTATTAAAATTAGAATCAGTCATTTTAAATCTTGCAACAAATAAATTATTAATTATTAATTATTAATTATTAATTATTCGGCGTTGGTCAATCAAGGTATGAAAATAAAAATTGAACAATCTCAAATATTTGTTATATCAAATCCGGTAGCATCGGTGTAATAAGATAGTGAATCAGAATCCAGAATCCAGAATTCAGAATTTCCTACGGAATGCTCCGCAAACAGAAGGGAAAATAACTCAGAATTCTTTCCGCTCTGGATGAAGATGGAATATTTTTTTATACCGAATTAAACGGATTCGATATTATTCAATAGTTTAGCAATTACCAAAAAATACAAATCATACCCTAATTTACCAACGCCTATTAATTATTAATTATTAATTATTAATTATTCATTGTTTCCCATATCCCGCTTCATTTTTTCTAACTCTTCATCTGTTTCTAAACTTTTAAATTGTGCTTCTAAAGGATCTAATGAATTAGCAAAATTATAGGAATTAGTTTGATTCCAGCCATCGGTTTCCCAACGTCTTTCATTCTTAGCGGTATAACGGTTAGCTTCAGCTTGAACAGCCTTTGCTCGTACTTCCTCCCGACGTTGTTTAATTTGACGATAGAGTTCTTTAGCTTGTTGGATGCGCTGCTTACATCCTTGCATCTGTCCCCACTGCTGATTACCTTGGCGCAAAAAAAATGCTTCCCTTTCTTGAGCTGCCTGAGCTAGATCGGCTCTATTAGCTGTTCGTGCTTTTTCTACTCGGTTATGCCAACGCTTTACTTCTTGCGCTGTTGAAAGGATATCTTGCTCTGATTTTTTTTCTTGGCGCTGGAGTTGTACTATTAACCGCAAAGTGTCTTCTTCTTGTTTGCGTAGTTGCTCTTCGAGTGCCTGAAGTTCTAAGTGAGGATTATTCCGCAGAAACTCTTCAAGCCGATTTTCTAGAAATTCGCTGAAATCGTCAAATAAACCCATAGTTATTTCAGTTATCAGTTATCAGTTATCAGTTATCAGTACCTCTCTCTACCTGTTTGCGCAGCATGACAAACGGAAAGTCATAGGCTTGAGACCTGATTTTTTGGTCAAGATGATATAAAATTAGGAGGATTAGGCAGTGGAAAATTAGACATCTCCACCAAAAGAGGAAGTAGGGACGTTGCATGCAACGTCCGTACAGAGTAGGGGGAAAGAATTGATAATTTCTGTACGATAGTTGATTTGATTTTTTATTACCACCAGATGTCTATTTAACTTGATAGCTTATATAGCAAAGAATGGGTTGATTAGGACTTATGGCGATCGGAAACTGCAAGACAGGGAAATATTTTTCCCACACATGAGCTGTTGCCTGTTGCCTGTTGCCTATTCCCTATTCCCTGTTCCCTTAAACTAAAACTGTTGCCCTACAAAAACAGAACGAATTTCACCATTACGGCGAATTACAGCTTCTTGGTTTGCCACATTAACAAGAGTCCAACCACTACCACCAATATTCTCGCCTACATATATCCGACGAGCTACACCCTCTACTTCAAATAAAGCAGCGGAGCGTTCCCCTAACTCCAAAACACCCACCAAGGTATTAATGGGAATCTGAGCTTTACTTTCTATAATTGTGTTCGTTGCAGGTACTTCTGCTGGAGGTGGAGGCAATTGTACTGGTTGTGTTGGCGCTTGTGACTCTTCTGACTTTGCTTCTGTTTCAGATTGAATTTCTGCTTCTGGTTTGGTTTCAGATTGCGACTGGGATGATGCTTCCGGTTGGCTTGTTGCTTCCGGTTTTTTTGCTACTTCTTGTGTTGGTTTAGCTTTCTCCTCTACTTTTGCCACTTCTGATTTAGTAGTTTCTGTTGCTTCCGACCTTTCTGTAACGTTGTCAGCAGCCTCTGCGGAGGCAGAAGCATTAGATGCAGATGCTGCTGATGACTTTGGGGAAGATTCGGCAGATTTTGGTGCTACTGCTACTGCTGAAGGTACAACACTTGGCACTGGAGGAATTACCACCACTTTAGTTTCTGGAACAGTTATAGGTCCTTTTGCTACTTGTGCTTCCATGAGATCGACCAGTCGGTTGAGCGGTAATAGTAAGCTAGTGTTTGTAGGTTGGTTTGCAGGTACTGGTACTGTTGGTAAGTTGTTGCTTGGTGGGGCGGGTGGTATACCAGGAATTTGTTGTTGTTGTTTCTGAACTGCTTCTTGTTGTTCAATCATCTGGAGCGATCGCTCTATATACTCAGCAAATTCTTTATCTGCTGCTGCTTTAGGAGTTAATGTTTCTGATGATTCGTTGGGTTTTTCTACATAACCTAAATAACCTAAAATTTTATTGAGTCCTCCCCTAGTTACTAACCATAAAGAAAGAGTGACTAATATAGAGGTAAAAGCTGCCCCTAAAAGCAGTTTGTCTAATGATTGGTTTTGTTTTTTTTCTGCTTCTACTTTGGCTAATTTTGCCTTTTCTTCTTTGTCAATTTCTGGAGATTGAGTATTATTTTGAGGCAGAACAATTTGAGGAACCTTAATTTGCGTTAAAGATACAACTTCTGGTTTAGCCACTTGAGTCGGCAAACGAGTACCACCATCCAATACTCGGTCAATATCGCGAAACATATCTTCCATCAAATTTTCAGCAAGATTTTCTGCAGAAATAGGATCTTGAAATCTTGTTTTTTCTGAATTTTCTCTAGTTTTTTGGTAGTTCGTGGTCATATTCTTTTGTTACTCCCTATCCTCAATAATTTTTGATTTAAGAGTTTGTTTAATTTTGATTCAGATATTTTAGTTTATAACGTTTCTCAAACTGGTGATATACAGTTTTAGATCCCCCTCTGCCCTTCTTAAAAAGGGGAAAGATTTCAAAGTCCTCCTTTTTAAGGGGGATTTAGGAGGATCGTAAATGTACCTCATTGTTATGAGAAATGCTATACTAAGATTATCTAGTAACTGTGTCTCATCTGAGACTAATCATAGAAATTTTAACTATAGTTTTTGACATCCTCCCCGGCTGTTAGGCACGGGGATTCCTACCGAGCCGTAACTCCTCAGCGGGTTGACGTCTCACAGGCTGCTGCTACCTTGGCGGTAGTCTTACACTTGCCTCCACGTCCGTTTTTCGTCTCCGAATGCCCTCCGGCGACTAATATATTTATCGCTGCGTTTTCGTCTCTATCATGTTTGCTGCCACAGTTTAGACACTCCCATTCTCGCACCTGAAGGTCTAACTTTCCACCTTTAAACCCACAGCATGAACAGGTTTGAGATGTGGGTTCCCAACGACTAATTACTCTAAAATCACGACCATATTTTTCTGTTTTGTTATAGTCGATGTGGCGTATTACCGCCCGCACCTCTACTTCAAAACCCTGC
>NZ_CEZPJD010000348.1:4564-8151 GCF_983059655.1 Okeania sp. | reverse complement strand
TGTCGTTGCCTGTGATGCTGAAGGTTACTGGTTGTCCTTTGTTTGTGCTGCTGCTGTCGTCTACTGCTACTGGGGGGTCGTTCACTGTGACGCTGATGTTGGCGCTGTTTGATTCTGCTCCATCGTCGTCTTCTACTGTGTAGCTGATGGGGGTGGCTGTGCCTGTGAAGTTTGGTTCTGGGGTGAAGGTGACGTTTCCACTATCATCTACTGTGTATGTGCCTTCTCCTGCTTGTGTGAAAATGGTTTGCTGACCATCTGTGTTGGGGTCTAGGTCTACTGTGCTGTGGTTGATTGTGCCGTCACTGTCTGTGTCGTCGTTGGTAATGTTGAAGGTTACTGGTTCTCCTTTGTTTGTGCTGCTGCTGTTGGGGGTTGCTACTGGGGGGTTGGTCTCACTAATATTAACAACGATCGTACCCATATCCATTAGCGGACCGCCAGTACCTTGATCCGTATCACTTGTGTTGCCATCATTAATTATGTATTTAATAGTGACAGAATCAGGCTCTCTCAAAGCAGGGGCTTTACTATAAGCAATATTTTGTAATGCTTTATCGACTAGATCGCCAGTAGCGCTATTATTAAATGTTAGCAGTAATGTGCCATTGGTATTAGTAGTAACTGTACCAATATCAGTACCATCTACTGTTAGAGAGCTGCCCTGCGTTAAAGCTCCTAATACCCCTAGATCGCCACTGCTAAATTGATCGTCAGGATCTGCTCCTCCATCTCTTTCCAAGGTAAGGGTAGCACCGTTGTAATTATCTCTATCATCTAATTCTATATCTGTAATTGTGGCATCACCGTCCAGAATAACTGGATCGCCGCTTACAGTAAAAAAAGTAGGACTATTATCCAGGTTTTGAAAAGCAGGAGGATCGTTAACAGGGATAACCTTAATTGTAGTAGTATGAACTTCGTCACTATCCGCAAAAATGTCGGAAGATTTGTTTCCATCTTCGTCTTCGAGGACTATCTCTAGAATTCTATCTGTATTATCTGGATGTTCGCTAGTGTTTTCGTATTGAATGGCTTTGAGTGCTGTTTCAAAGTCATCCGCGCTGGCCGTAGTTCCTGTTGTTGGTGTTAACGTAATTACTTTTTCGCCATCTACATTTGTAGTTATTGCAGCAGTTATGTTTGTACCTGTTACTGTCGCTGAAGTTGTTAATTCTGTACCACCAACCAAAAATTTTTCATCATTACCATCAATAGGATTTGTTAGGGTGATTGTTGCTTCCTTTAATCTATCGCTATTACCAGTAGTACCACTATTTATGTAATCTCGAATAATCAGGCCATTAGTAGTAACTACACCATCTGCATCTGTAGTCTCACCAGCCGTAATGTCTACTATATTAACACCACCAGTGTTTTCTGTGAATGTTGTTTCATAGTTAGTGGTTGCATCATCAGTACCACTTAGATCTATTTGTGGAATATCAAAAATAGATACTTGCCTGGGGTCGGACATCCCATCATTACTATTTGTAGTTATTGTAGGAAGGACTTGTTCAACTTCTGGAGTTGGCGTTGTAAAGTCTCTAATGTGATAGAGTTGCCCGGTATTATTGCTAGCATATAATTTTCCATCCTTGTCAGTCCAAGCTGCACCATAAGCCCCTGCAGCTAAATTGCCAACACCATCTGTAATTGGTTTTGTGTCAACCGTAACATTACTGGGATTGCTGACATCAATTGTAACTAATGTACCGTCACCGCTAACACCATAAAAACTGTTGTTAGCAGCAATATAAGTTAAATCTACTGGCATATCACCAGTGGGAAATGTGCTATCAGATAAATTGAAATTTATTGTTGTTGATGTTATCGGGTTATTAAGATTGATTCTAATTATTGATGTTTTACTGTCAACGTTAGTTACCCATAAATTATTGTTGTCGTCTATATCTCCACCAGTAGGATTTGGATTGAGATTAACTGTAAAAATATTACTATCGGTGCTATCTGTAGTAACTGTAGCATCATTCCTGACATACTCAACAGTACCAGTTGAGTTGATTCTCAGAAGCTTATGATTATTACCACTGCCTTTTTCAAAAGCATATATATAGTCATCATTAATGTTATAACCTCCGGCATTATAGGTTGGTGTGTTAAGAATACCACCAATCTCCTCATAACCTCCTGTTAATGGGTTAAGTTGTCTAAGTTCACCACTAATTACTTGGTATAAGACAGGTTTTTGCTCGAATGGAGTCAGAACATAATTCCATTGTCGTTGTATCTCCTGTGTGAAAGGTATATCTACCTTCAACTCACCTACACTAACTTCCAATTCCCAATCACCACCTAAAGCAGTACTACCAGTAGGTGTGGCCGAGGCAGCAACATTTGCACCTGTTAGCTGATGCAGCTTTTCCAAAAATTCTGTACCTGTATCTCCGGCAGCGACACTACAGCCATAAAGGAATATATTAGTCACTGACCAAGTTTCTAACTCTTCAGCATAACTACTATTAATACTGTCAATATTTAATTGGCTATTACCTAATTCGACACAGCCTGGTGAACCATGAGAAACTATATGTATGGATGATATCTGAGGATATTTTTTGATAACTTTGGCGATCTGCTCAATACCACTATCGTTGGGATGAAGAATAACTACTTCTATCCCTGACAAAACTCCCGTAGCTAAACTCTGATAATCCTCGACATGAGAGTCTATAAAGACTATTTGTTGCTCTGTTTTGGGTTTGGTCGAAAAGCCAAAGAATTCGATAGATTTCTTGGTAGATAAGGATTGGTAGATATTGATTGTAGACATTGAAAATTTTTCCTTAAAATTGGATAGTAGATAGATGTTGATTTATTAGCCTTTTCTATTATATAGACAAATTTTTTAACTGAATGTTTCTCTAATGATTAAGCCAAATATATTAGAGAGCAGAGTACTAGCCTCTTCTCAATTATCTATATATTTTAATTTTAATACAGACCACAACTCGAATGCTTCCTCCAAGTGGGTGATTATGATGTTCACACCTTATGATTATTTACAAATATTAATTTTTTTGTGTTTCTATTTAATTTAGTTTTTTCAGAATAGTTTTTAGAGTAAAACATATAATAATTTATAATATATGCAACAATTTTTACTCCAACAAGAATATCGTAGAGGAGTTTAGTTTTACTTCTTATTAAATAAAAATCCATAAAAACGTTTGCTAAATTATGGTTTGTATCAAATTATTGATCAGTTTAAAAAAGGGAAATATACTGATTTATTTTGTTAGATAGAGTTTAGTTAGTCTTCATATCATGTCTGGTTAAATACTGAATAAATAATTGCTTAAGAGTCAGAATAGGTAGCATTATCTTTGGCGACCGCAAAAAATCTAAAATTTTAGTTTATATAAACAGGACTTAATCAGTTTCAAAAATCCGGATATATTGATTTATTTTGTTATATCGAATTAAGGCTAGGTAGCATTATCTTTGGCGACCTAAAAAATCTAAAACTTTAGTTTATATAAGCAGGACTTAATCAGTTTCAAAAATCCGAATATATTGATTTATTTTGTTATATCGAATTAAGGCTAGGTAGCATTATCTTTGGC
>NZ_CEZPJD010000348.1:0-4464 GCF_983059655.1 Okeania sp. | reverse complement strand
GACCACAAAAAAGCCGATCGCTAAATGCCAGTTTATATAGCAGAAGTAAGAAAGAAAAATATTACTTGATCTGAGTTTTAAGTTCTCAATCTGTCCGCACCCTTTAGTTCAACTACTATATAACATAACTTGCACATAATGTAGAGCTAGATGTAGAGCTAGGATTTGAGATTGCTTTCCTTTCGGAACTGCTGCGCCAACCCCGTTATTTGCTAAAGAGGTAGAAGGGGGTAGTAGAGACGTTACATTCAAAGTCCCTACAGAGTAGGAGGAAATAATTCATGATTTATATACAATAATTGATTTTATTTTTGATCCTTAGATTGTGTAGGGTAAGAAGCGTATCAAGTTATAGCGCTTTTCACATGGATAGACTACAGTTAGTATGGGCAACCCAAAAGCATTTTTCTACCCCCTACTCCCTACTCCCTACTCCCTACTCCCTACTCCCTACTCCCTACTCCCTACTCCCTACTCTAAGTGCCAAAAATAATTTTGTGGTCTACTCAAATGAAAAGCGCTGTAACACATTATGGCACAGTAACACGGTGGGTAAAATGTAAAATCGTTCGTAAAACAGAGAGGAGTTCTATGGTTATTCTAGAAATGGATAGTGTGCTGTCACAGACCATATCTTTACTTTTGTTGATAAACAGCCTGTTATAAATTTAGATTTTATATCGATGGAATAACTAAATAAACAATCAAGAACAGATAGAATATTGACCAAAATACAGAGAAGGAGGATATTTATCCCTAATGGAATAGACTTGATATTGCATATCAGAGTAAGACAACATTAGTAGAAGTTTTTTTATTTAAGCTTACTTTTATAGTATATCCGTAAATTTTCTATAGAGTACGATCCAAATCACCGAAAAATTGGGTTTGATGCCTCCCCTGTGAAGGGGACTTTATTATTTGCTAGTGAGAATATATGCTACATTGTTTTTACTTGCTGGAGGGGCACTCAGAAACTTTAAACTGACGTGAAGGCAAGCATAAGACTACTGCCAAGGTAGCAGCAGCTTAAGAAGCGTCAACCCGTGGAAGAGTTATATCATGTCCGGTTGAACAGTTATAAATAAACGACGAAGGAGTCAGGAGACAGGAGACAGGAGACAGGAGGGTAGAAAGAATAAAGAAGGAGAAAGTTTTTTCCAGAGCGCTCTTATCCGGACATGATATTACTCCTAGGTAGGACTCTCTGTGCCTAACAGCAAAAGAGGATGTCAAAATTTACTTGTTAGCACAATTTTTATAAAAATGCCACTCTAGTTGATTGTTGGGGGCAACTGCCCCCCTATTATGAACTATATTATGAACTATTCAGCGGCAAAAACTAATGTCCCTTTTGCAGCTTCTAAGCTATCACCAATTTTTTGCCCATCGTGAAAAGCAGCCAAAATGACATCGCAAGTTTTTCCCCAAGCTATTATGCCGCTAGCATCAATAGCGATCGCTCCTAAGTCCCTCTGATGTTCGTGAGCTTCAGCAAATGAGCGTTCAAAAGCTGCTTTGAGAGAAAAACCATCTGTTACCCGAATCACAATTTTGGCAGCCAAACATTCATCAATAATATCTTCTCCTATTCCGGTACAACTAACTCCAGCGCTGCCAGTGGCATAATTTCCGGCGGGCATAGCCGAGTCACTTACACGACCAATCTTTTCAAAACCTTTCCCACCAGTAGAGGTACCTGCAGCTAATCTTCCTTCTTTATCTAAGACTACCACTCCGATAGTGCCGATGCCTGGAGATTCTGCCACAACATTTGCCATCTTTCTACTAAAGTCGTTTTTGCGGTCTTCTAGCCATTCGTTTAATCGTTTATCTGTGAGGGGGTTGTAAATGGGCATTTGTAGTTCCCGCACAAATTCAGCAGCTCCATTATCTGATAATACGCGATCGGGCGATGTTTGCAGTGCTTTGGCCAATTCAATGGGGTTTTTAATCCGGGAGACATTGATTGCCCCACTAAACCGATGATTCAAACCATCCATCAAGGAAGCACTCATCCTAATCTGGCCATCAGATTGTAGAACTGAACCAGTCCCAGCATTAAATATGGGGTCATCTTCTAATAGTTGACAACCACGGACAACTACATCAATGGCCTTTGTGTCGTTCAGAAGCAATTTATGTAATTCATCTACTATTTTATGGAGAGATTTACGAACTATTTCTAATCCTCCTTTTTCCTCAAGGGAACTACCTGCACCGCCGTGAATAATTAGTTTTGGTTGCATTTTTTTTGTTGTGATTCACTACAGAATAATTGAATTTCGATATGAGGCTAAATGTCAATTTGTTTGTCAATATTTGACTTACGTCGCCGACATCTTTCAGAACAATATTTGACTTCATCCCAACACTCTGCCCATTTTTTTCGCCAGGTAAAAGGGCGATTACATACAGGGCATATTTTGGTTGGTAAGTTAGGTTTAGATTTAGCCTTTCCCATGATATAATATTTAGTCCGTATTACAATAAATAGTGAGTGTTTTAGCCTGCGAAAAAAACATTATTTATATTAACTTTGCTAGTTTCTTGTTGTTCTGATTTTTGCTTGTTTTGCTATACCTATTAATTATTGTACTGAAAAAAGATGATTTTGATGATTTAAAATTTATCTACTTATTTTAAATTATCAAATCTAGGGTCATAACTATAAACAATTTTTCCTTATGTCAAGAATAAAATACAGCCAAAAATTGGGAATTTTATATTTTTTTATTCTTAATTAATTTATCTAAAAATGAATATTCAGAGAAACTTATTAACATTTTTTTTCCTTATGTATTACTTTTGATCGTAACAGCGATCGCTCTTTATTTTACGATACCAGTTTCTTTACAAATTCGCTGGAATGATGAAACGCTTTACTATACTGTAGCTCAAAATATTGTGCATGATTTTGATTTTAATAGTCATCATTATTTAGCTAGTAGTATTATCGAAAAAGGTTATCCTACTAAGGATACTCATTTGCCTGGTTATCCCTTGATTTTAGCTATTGGTTTTTTGATTGGTGGCATTAATGAAAGAACGCTGTTTTTTGTGAATTATTTGCTACTGATGATAACTATTTTTCTCATCTTTATAGTTGGCAAAAATATATTTAATTAATGGGTTGGTTTTGGTGCTGCTTCGATTTACCTGATTTATCCTTACACTCTAGTTTTGACTCATTCGGTAATGACTGAAATATCTGCTGCTGCTGTAATCATGGTGGCTGTAGTTCTATTATTTATACAAAAAGAGGGTTGTTTAAAAGGTATATTTTTGAGTTTAGTAATAGCTTTAGCGTATCTAATTAAACCTTTTCTTTTAACCTTAATTCCTACTAGTGTTGCTGTTTTATGGATAAATAAAAATCAATATTACAAACAAACTTTATTGAGTTTATTGTTTTCTTTGACATTATTATCAATCGCAGTATTAATTCCTATTTCCCAAAATCAAAAAATTTATCCTTATGCAGCAACAAGAATTTTATCCCAACCTAATTTTACTAATATACTCGGAATGATGGGCGAAAATTTTTTATTCAATTGTAGCCTCATCATTAGCTTTAAACAGTTTCCAGTCTATTCAACAATTACTCTATCAATGTTGCTGCTATGGAGTATTTCTCTAGCTGTATTTACTACTAAAATCGATCGAAATAAATTTACATATTTTCCAGCTTATAGAAATTTATGTATTTTTAGCCTAATTAGTTTTATGCCAGCTTTATTAGCAGTTTTTTTACTTTATCAATATATTGATATGGGGATTCGAGGGTTGGCAGTTTTTTCTCCATTAATGGCAATATTATCAGTGGCAAGTTTATGGTTATCGGGAAAGGCAGAAGGCAGGAGGCAGAGGACTGAAGGAAATTATGACTCCTACCCTCTGCACTCTGCCTTCTTTCTTCGTTCATTAATTTCACAATTACCAACTAAAAAGATATTTGCTATAGGATTAGGAATTTTTCTGTGTTTAAGCTATTCAAATTTGGTCACATTTCACAAATTAAAAAATCTCCAAAGACGACAGTCTGAACGTTTATATACTTATAGTTTCCGGACGCAAAAAGTTATTTCAGAATTGCAAATTCAACTACAAGTAGTAATATCAGAAAAAAACTTTTATCTGGCGATCGCTAATTATCCAACTCAAGTAATTTGGCAATTACCCCAAACATTAAATGAATTACGGGAAGTAGAAAAAAAAGTGACTATAGAATTGATAGAATTGAAAGACTCTGACCCAATTTTTCAAGAAAATTTGCAAGTTTATAATAATGTAAATCTATTAGATAATCGTTATATATTGCAATACCAAGACCGAAATTTTTATTACTATTTAAGACTGAGTAAGTAATATACATCAAATAAAATGATGTGATAAATATGGCAGTATATTTGTAAGCATTCAGCTATTAGCCATCAGCTATCAGCAATAAGACCTTGTGTTTAA
>NZ_CEZPJD010000347.1:0-8156 GCF_983059655.1 Okeania sp. | reverse complement strand
CCTAATATTCTGACTTGTCTGGGTATTTCAGAGATAATATTTGGGGTAGTTTTTCTTTCGGAAAAGCTGAGTATAGTTTCGACTATTGAATTTTCTGATAGGGTGATTTTTCCCCAAGGTAGTTTATGTAATATTTCTGTTGTTTGGGTGTCGGAAATATTTTGAGTATTGATAATGAGGATGATTTTTTCAGTATTGGGTAAGAGATTTTTAATAGGGGAAAACCAACTGTTGAGTTGTTGGCAGAGTGCTTGGTAGTAATGGAAACATTCAGAGTTGGAAATATGGGTAATTTTACTTTTTTTAAATCCTCCTCTGGGGGTAGGGGTGAGTGAAATATATTGTTGTTGCCAGTTTTTATATAGGTGAGGAATTTGGGGAGCAGGTGTTAAGGTTGTGGTAATTTTTGGGGTGTTATTTAGTTGGATAGTTAGATGAAAGCCTTGTTGAAAGTTACCGGAGTTGAGGTAGATGGTGATTTGGTTTTCCATGATTTTTTGGGAAATGAACTGCTTTGATATTGAAAGAAATTAGTAGAAATTAGTAGGTTGGGTTAAGCGGTAGCGCAACCCAACAAAACTTCTTGATTACTGTTGGGTTTATCCTCCGTATAAGCTCCGCTAACCTGCATCAACCTCAGCTACAAAGTTTGCTCCAAAACAAGTGGATTTAATATTATTTTGTATCAATTTTGGTGCGTTGATTAATCAAGCTATAAAACCTAAATTTTACCAATTAAAAAATGCTTTTCAGTTAATAGAATAGTTAGGCAACTGCCATTAAAGCACAATCATAGCCAAAATAACCAACGCCAAATGTTGGGCTTCCTGGGTCAACCTAACCGTAAGCATTCAGCTATTAGCAGTCAGCTATCAGCAACAAGACTCTATCTTATGGGACAGTATTTAAATTAACAACTTACTTTAAGGGAAAGGGAGGCAACTTTTGTGGTAAAACAATTAATCAAGCTTTTATCGTCAACTAAAAGCAATAGCTGATAGCTGATGGCTGACCGCTGAATGCTTACACCTAACCTACAAATTGCTTCTTCCTTCCTAAAACTAAACTACAAAATTTTCAACTATTTCTACATCATCTAATATCACTTTTACAGAAAAACATTTACCAGGAATTTCACTAAATTCTAACTGAATTAATTGGTCGGCTGCCCTCGCTTCTACTTCTTCAATATCTGATTCTAATTCAATTTTTAACCTTAAACTAGCAGGTAAATATTCCTGTTCGTCAATAGGATAAACTTGCACTAATACCCCCATTTCCGAATTAGCTTCTGGCTGAATAGTAACAACTAAAGCGACTTTTTGCCGATTTAAAAGTAAACCAAAGTCTATAATTCTTGCTCTTTTGACAGTATCAACAGAACTACTTTTAGCAAAGCCTAATTTTGGAGTTAAAACTGCTTCGGGAGATAACCAAATTTCCTCAAAAATTCCAGTAAACCAATTACCTAAATTTACTAAAGGATTTTGGGGTAAAATTTCCTGTTTATTTTTCTCCAAAAATTCAAATAAATTATCTAGAGGTTGTAATTCTGCAAGAGATATTTTTTCCGGTAAATCATTCTCAGCAACTACCGGATAAAATCCTAAAATTTCTACCTTGTCTAAACTTTGCTGAAATTGCACTGCTACATAACCAATAAAATTTTCAGCTATATCTAAATTAGCAGAAAATTCTGTTTCTCCAGGCAAAATAGGCATACATAATAACTGCCGATTTTCTACTATCAAATCTGTGGCATTGAATAACCCAGTTAGAAGCGAATTAAAACTATATGTCTGTTCTAAATTTGTCTCAAATTCTAACCATTTCAGCAAATTAGAAACAGCAGCAACAGCCAAAATATTTAAGTAAACTTGTTTAGCTATTTCTGGATGAGATTGTTGGGCAGCTAAAGCCGATGCTTTTTGATGTGTTTTAATATCCAAAGGTATAATAACCGGACGTAATTGAGTGTAATTATTCATAGTAAATTTATTCTAAAAAATGTTGAATTGATTAGACATTTTGCCAAAAAATGCAGAAGAGAATATTGGTTCAAAGGGAGCTTATTGATACCATTTATCCATAGTAAAAATTTCCAAAATTCCTGTATTTTCTAACGCTTCTATTTTCTGTTGCCTGTTCCCTGTTCCCTGTTGCCCATTTCTGCAAGAAATCTACTGTAATAATCCAAATTATTCTCAATATCCATAACAATTTCTCGTAACAAAGGTAAACATTTTCGCTGCCAATGAGCCTTCAAAGTCTGATAATTAATTCCCTGCTCTTTAGCAAAACTTTGCCATGTTTTTTTCGGTTCCGCAGCAACTATAGTTATCCGCTTACTACTTTTTTTAATAGTTAAACCTTTGCGACTTTTAGTAATAACCCAATCTTCTTTAACTGTGATTTTTTCAGCCCGATCGCTCAAATAAAAGTATTGCACTATAGTTTGAGCATTACAGTCAGGATAATTTTGTGGATGACAACTACTTAATTTTCCCTCTGGATCTGTTTCGATATACAATTCCAAAATTAAACCTTTGTTTTGAGTGGTTTGACTTTCTTCTTGCTGCATCAAACTATCCAACGAGTCTAAAGTCGGATAAGTAAAACCATCATCGGATAAATTTTCCAACAATTCTCCCCCATCCTTATCTGGTTGCGTGACATTCAGACTTAGTTCCTGATGATGGCTACGATATAAGTCGAGAATGTCATATTTGAGAAACCCATTCACCCATCTAACATAATGCTCCCGTAACGTCGAGGCAGAAACTTGGTCAATATCTGCGCGATCGAGAAACTGTGCCAAATTTTTTCTGACATCAAATAAAGTATTATTGAGCGCCTCCAAATAATTTGGGTGAGCATCTCGACGAATACCAGGGAACCGACAAGTTAGAGTTAATAAACTGCCCACTATTTGCTGATGTTGCAGACTTCCAGTGGGACAGTTACAGATTTTTTGTAGGAGTTGTTTAAGTTGTTCGTCCATTATTCTAGACGTTAAAGATAAAAATGCCTCTGAATATACAGTCGAAAGCTTGTCAAAAAATTATGCAAGGCTATTTTATTTCATGAAGGGAGTAGGGAATAGGGGAGTAAGGGAGTAGGGGAGTAAGGGAGTAGGGGAGTAAGGGAGTAAGGGAGTAGGAGAGTAGGGGAGTAGGGGAGTAAGGGAGTAGGGGAGTAAGGGAGTAAGGGAGTAAGGGAGAAATAATTGATAAATAACAGTGTGATAATTGATTTTCTTTCATGAAGGGAGTAAAGGGGATTCTAATATTTATTTCCCTCTCTTCCTTCTTCCTTCTTCCTTCAGGATTTAATCAATTTTTCTGCTAATTTAATTGCTTCAGGTTTAGTGGAAACTTTTCCCTCAGCTCTTGCTAGTTGAATTTCTGTTAATAGTTGACCAATTATCGGACTTTTTGGTAATTTTAAGACTGTAATTAAATCATTTCCGTTCAATAAAGGAGTGGGGTGAGCAACTTGGTCTTCTGGATTAATATAACGTTTAATTAAACAATCAATTTCTGTTATAAATATTCCTTTTGCTAATGCTACAACTACTAAGGCGGGAAAATTTTTTCCTATTTCTTGAAATAAGAAATATTGTTGTCTGACAGACATCTGAGAAATTTCTATTTCTGAGAGTTTAGCTAAACCTTTAATAACTGCAATTGTACTTCTAATTTCTGCATTGCTATACTTCAACCCCATCAATTCAACTTCCGCTTTTTCTGGATTAGGATTAACTAATATTGCTAACTTAGCGATCGCCAATAAAGAGGTTTTGACTGTATCGCGTACCCCCTTTGCTAATTCATCTTTTAACTGAGACCAATTTTTTCCTAACTCCTCTGCTGCTACGTCTATTTGTTTTGATATTTCCCAATTTTCTCCCGTAGTAGGAAAATAACTAGAAAGTAAACCATCTTTCCAAGCTTTTTCTATCCAGACCATACCTTGAGGATGCCTTAATAAATAACCTAATTCTGTCTGTACTCTTTCTGCTGCAACTTGGGTAAGCAAAGGTGCAAACTCTCGAATAGTTGTTTGAGTTTCTGGTGAAATAACAAAACCTAACTGTGCTGCTTGACGATATGCGCGTAATAGTCGGAGAGGGTCATCTCTAAGATTAGCAGGCTTTACAACTCTGATGATACCATCCTGTAAATCCTTCAAAGCATTAAATAAATCTATCACCTCATCATTAAAAGGATTATAAGCGATCGCATTTATGGTAAAGTCTCGTCGCCATAAGTCTTCTTCCAGACTCTTACCTTCTATTTCAGCAAAATCAACTGTAGTCCCTTTAAAGACCACCCTAGCAATTTTTCGTTCGGCATCTAATACCACAAACCCCGCTTGATACTGTTTCGCAATATTTCTGGCAATATTAACTGCTTGGTCGAGGAGAATAAAATCTAAATCCAAATAATCACTTTTCCGCTTCAGCAAAGCATCTCGCACAGATCCACCGACCAAATAAACAGGTTGGGGCAACATTTTACGTTCAAATGGCCAATTATCAGGAGATAAAGCAGACAGGGAATTTATCAACATTAGTAAAAAAATTCAGTGAATTTCTGTGTAATTAGACTTTCTGAGAAGGAAATCATACAAGATAAAATTAATTTGGGCTAGAATATAAACTCAGAAAATCATTAAAATAGGGAATTATTCCATCAATATTTAAGATTAGAGTTGAGGATTAACGAGGTACTTATAAATGTGTATTTGTGTTAACTGCCACTATGTAGATCGGTGTGTCACCTATCATGCTGTAGAAACTCAGCACGAACAACTTCATTTAACAGAAAATCCAGACTTTGACCCGGTTGAACCTACAATCAATGTTAACATTCGTCCTCAAAATAATGAAATTGAAATGGAGTGGGATGTTGTTGGTTGTGAAAGTTTTAAAGAAGAAATGGGCAAATGGGCAAAATTAAGACCAGGTGAACTTATCCCTACTTGAAGTAATTCTAATTCTTGATTTCCCCTTCTTTTTATATATAGCAGTGAGAGTAGGAAAAGGAGATTTTATGCTCGCTCAAATTATTTACTATTTTTGAGTATAGAGAAATCCCAAGCAACAAGTAATAGGGGGAATAAAAAGCTAATAATATTAGACTTTTAGTTATTGGGAAATTCCTGCAATTTGTAAGTATACTAGCATACTCTGCTATAACTTTATCTCCCACTTCTTTAGGAAAAAGAAGAGTATTAATTTGCTTTTTATAACTGAAAGAAAAATATAGTGTTTATTCCCTGTTTACCAAATTACTAATTTGTAGGGACGTTTTATGCAACCTTTCTACCTACTCCCTAAAATTTATGAATTTTGTGCCTCATGCTTCTTGGGAATTACAATATCATCAAATCAATAAACGAAGGCAGAAGGCAGAGGCAAAAGGAACAATTAGATGGGGTATAAAACCCATCCAATTTTATGTACCCTGTAGACGTCGGTTTTATACCCTTGTTCCTTTCGGTCATCGGTAGAGAGAAATCTCCCTTCTGCCTCCTGCCTTTCCTAATAATAAAAATCTTGATTTATCTATTCTAATCTAATGAGTTATTGCTACTTTCCCACCTGCAAAAATCCGCAAAATCCTACTAAGGCTGAATTTTGTCAGAGTTGCAACTCACCATTGTTACTAATTCCTCCACTAATTGCTGAAGATGAAAAAATAGAAACAAAGAAAATTATTCCTTCAGCAGATAATAATCTTAAAATAGCTAACCAGTCTCGCTACCGTATTCTTAAATTAATTGGGCAAGGTGGTTTTGGTAGAACTTTTTTAGCAGTAGATGAAAAAGATTCTATTAGAGAAGTTTGTGTAATTAAACAGTTTTTTCCTCAGAATACAAATTATTACCATTATGACCAAAATTCTCTTCAATCTTCAGAAACAATTTCTGGTAATGAGTCTCTTCAAGTAAAGACAAAAATTCAAAAAGCTTCAGAATTATTCCAGCAAGAAGCACAACAGTTAAAAACTCTAGGTATTCATTCTCAAATACCCAAACTGCTGACTTATTTTCAAAAGGATGGACAACAATATTTAGTTCAAGAATATATTGAAGGCAAAAATCTCGCTCAAGAATTGGCAGAAAAAGGTGTCTTTACTGAAGCTAAAATTCGGCAATTATTAAATGATTTATTACCAGTATTACAGTTTGTGCACAAGTCTAAGGTTATTCATCGAGATATTAAGCCAGAAAATATTATTCGTCGCACTACTGGTCAACTGGTTTTGGTAGATTTTGGCGCTGCAAAATTAGTAGAAAAAAAAGGTTTACCTAAAACTGGTACTATTATTGGTAGTGCTGCTTATACCGCTCCCGAACAGCTTATGGGTAAGGCTATTTTTGCTAGCGATCTTTATAGTTTGGGTATTACTTGTATTCATCTTTTGACTCAAGTTCCACCTTTTGATTTGTTTGATAGTAGAAACAGCAAGTGGGTATGGCGGGATTATTTAAAAATGCCTGTTAGTAAAGAACTTGGTCTAATTTTAGATAAGATGTTGGAAGGTGCAACAAATCGGCGTTATCATTCTGCTACTGCTATTATTAGACATCTTCATCCTCAGTCTAATTATATGGAAAATGTTTATTTTTCTCCTTCTTCAGCAGTGCCGAAAAAGTTGACTGAGCAAGCAGAAATTAGAAAGGAGTTACAGGAAGTTTTGGCTACTGAGTCGGTTAAAGTTCAGGTGAGTCGTGTCAAAACAACTTTGACTGTTGTTATTAATAGAAATCCAGGAAAAAAGGCTAATTATACTCAAATTTTAAAGACCATTTCTACGAAGTTAACTGATTTAAGATTGCAAGATATAGATAAAGTTAAATTATTAGGTAAGCTTCAGGGTAAGACTGTGCCAGAGTGGCAACAAATATTGAGAATGGATCGTAAAGCTAGGTGGAAAAATAAAATTTTGAGATTACAAAAAAGTGAGCATTTTGTGAAGCTTTCGCAGTTAGGAACTCAGAATTTTTGGTTGGCTAGGTTTAAGGAAAAAGAATTTTGGTTAGATGCTTTGATGTTTGCTTTTGCTTGGTTTATTTTTGGTTATCGGATAATTATTTGGCATCCGATAATAGCTGTGATAATTGCATCGGTTTTTATGATGGTTAAGCATCAGGTTGTAAAACAAAATAAATTAGCTACTAATAATTTATTTGCTACTGTGGCAACATTATTTTTAATTGTTGGTTTTTTCGGGGGATATTTTTGGATTTCTGATATTTTTGGGTGGCTTTTAGGTTGCTTATTTGTGGCTTTACCAATATTTTATGCTAGAGAGGAAATTTGAATAAGGCAAAAAGAAGAAGGCAGAAGAAAAAATTGCTTATACTGACACCAGAAGTATTTGGAGAAAATATTTATCATGCCAGGCATAAAAGTTTATTTTAGCCAAAAATAAAGTTAATATTCCTTCTTCCTTCTTACTTCTTACTTCTTACTTCTTCCTTCTTCCTTCAAAAACATGACAAATACAGAAAAAAAATACGGTTTAGGAATTCATACAAGTAGCCCGGAATTAGGTTTAGCCATTACTGATTTTGCTGGAGATATCCGCTGGCAAACTTGGAATTTAGGGCGAGACTTATCTACTCATTTACATCAGAAATTGCAGGAGTTTTTATCACCTCAAGATTGGCAGGATTTAAGCTTTATTGCTGTTGCTAAAGGCCCGGGAAGTTTTACTGGTACTCGTATAGGTATCGTAACTGCTAGAACTTTAGCTCAACAGTTAAATATTCCGCTATTTGCAATTTCAACTTTAGCAGCGGTAGCTTGGTCATATAAAAACCAAAATCGGGATTTATCTCTACAAATGCAAGCTCAAAGAAATCAGTTATTTACAGCTATTTATCAATTTGAAGAAATGGGTATAAATCCTCTTCTAGAAGAAACACTAATGACTCCAGAAATATGGGAAGAAACTTTGAAAAACTGGCAAAATTCTTATGAGTTAATTAAGGTTGAAAATGGTTTAGGAAGTTATGTTTTAAATCTATTAGAATTAGCTCATTTAGAATGGCAAAAAGGAAAGCGATCGCATTGGTCTGAAGCATTACCTTTTTATGGACAACATCCCATTGTTGAGCGCAGGGCTGTTTCATTCTCACTTTAG
>NZ_CEZPJD010000346.1:0-8241 GCF_983059655.1 Okeania sp. | reverse complement strand
GCTATATACCATTATATTAATTATATTATGGATAGTGTTTTGCGCTTTTTCTATTTACAATATACATCTCCAGAAAAGAGGAAGTAGGGAGTAGGCTGAAAGAGTTAATTATTTGTGTGTGGTAGTTGATTTTATTTTTGATTATTGGAGATGTCTAATGAATCAGTCTCTTGTCTTGCTATTTCTAACCAATTATCATATTTTTCTTGATTATTTTTTATCCACTCTTGAGCATGACGGAGAATATCTTCTGGCTTGTCTTCTCCCTCTTTAATACGTAAATTTTCCTCATTCATATCGGCAACTGGAATTTGTACTAATTCAAACCATCGTTTAGCAACTGGATTATTTTTTAAGAATTTTTGATTAGCAACAATACCCTGTTGAAATATCTGAAAGCCAAAGTTTTTTTCCATCTAGGGATGTATCTTTTTCAGTTAGATTTCCCATAGATTCTGGTAAAGAAGTAAAAGGAACTGCTAATCAAACTACATCTTTATTTGGTTTTAAAACTGTCGAGTTCCAATGAGGTTCGTAGGCATAATAAATAATTGGTTTTCCTTGCTCATAACGAGTCATTACATCTGCCAAGAGAATTTCATATTGTCCTTGATTATGTTCTACAGTATCCTCTAATTCATAAGCTTGAAGATGATGATTAATCGCTAATTCACAAGACCAACCAGGATTACAACCTAATAAATTTGCTTTACCATCTCCATCGGAATCAAAAAGTTTGGCTATTTCTGGATATTTTAATTGTTGAAGGTTAGTAATGTTATATTTATCGGCGGTTTTTTTATCGATTTGATATCCTTGGATTCCATTGGGAGTTAAAATTCCCACTCCCTCTAATTTTTTTTCTCCACCAGCATTTTCAAAGAATTTTTTGTGCCCTGGTTGATAGTAAACAACACTATAGTCTAAGTCTCCATTGGCAAGAGAAATATAAAGTGCCGGATAATCAATTTCTTTTAGTTTTTCAACTTTGTAGCCTAATTTTTCTAGACCTATATTTACTACTTCGGTTTGAAATAATTCTTCTATCCACTTATTATAGGCACTCCGAATACCGACTGTTCCAGAAGGAAATTTTTGACAGGAAGTGAAAACAATTAATAAGCTTGTTAAGATTCTTCCTAAAATAATTTTGATAGATTTTTGCTTCATTTTAGTTGAATTTATTGAAAGATATTTAATATCTGGTAGTTTACGACTTGATTGATTACAAATTTATAGCGTTTTAGAAATTAGTCTCAACTTTTTTTCTGAATTTTCAAATCCATTGAATTATTGAAAAATCAGCAAAATTCTTTCTTCTTAATTAGCAGCTTTTCTCGCTTTTTCTAACCAACTATCATATTTTTGCTGATTATTTTTTATCCACTCTTGAGCATGGCGCAGAATATCTTCTGGCTTATCTTCACCCTCTTTAATAAGTAAACTTTCAACATTCATATCTGCCACTGGAATTTGTACTAATTCAAACCATTTTCTCGCAACTGGGTTTGCTTCTAAGAATTTTTTATTAGCCACAATATGCTGTTGCAGTAAGGGAAAACCTAGATTTTTTCCATCTAGAGATGTATCTTTTTCAGTCAAATTTCCCATAGATTTTGGTAAAGACGTAAAAGGAACTTCTAACCAAATTGCATCTTCCCCTGGCTTTAAAATTGTATATATCCAGTGGGGATTAAAGCCATAATAAATAATAGATTTTCCTTGCTGATAGCAAGTAATAGCAACTGAAAGCCTTTTTAATTTCTTTATTCTTCCTGAGCTTTTTTTGCTATTTCTAACCAACCATCATACTTTTGTTGATTATTTTTTACCCATTCTTGGGCATGACGCAGAATATCTTCTGGTGTATCTTCACCCTCTTTGATGCGTAAACTTTCAGCATTCATATCGACAATTGGAATTTCAACTAACTCAAACCATCTTTTGGCAACTGGGTTTGCTTCTAGGAATTTTTTATTAGCTACTATACGCTGTTGAAGTACGGGAAAGCCAAGATTTTTTCCATCTACTGATGTATCTTTTTCACTTAAATTTCCTATAGATTCTGGTAAAGAAGTGAAAGGCACTTCTAATGAAACTACATTTTCATTTGGTTTTAAAACTGTCGATATCCAATGAGGTTCGTAGGCATAATAAATAATTGGTTTTCCTTGCTGATAACGAGTCATTGCATCTGCCAAGAGAATTTCATATTGTCCTTGATTATGTTCTACAGTATCCTCTAATTCATAAGCTTGAAGATGATGATTGATTGCTAACTCACAAGACCAACCAGGGTTACAACCTACTAAATTTGCTTTACCATCTCCATCAGAGTCAAAGAGTTTAGCTATTTCTGGATCTTTTAATTGTTCAATGTTAGTAATGTTATATTTATCGGCTGTTTTTTTGTCTATTTCATATTTTTGTATTCCATTAGGGGTTAAAATTCCAACTTTCTCTAACTTTTCTTCACCACCAACATTTTCAAAGAATTCATTGTGTTGTGGTTGATAGTAAACAGTGCTATATTCTAAATCTCCATTGGCAAGAGAAATATAAATTGCTGGATATTCAATTTGTTTTGGTTTTTCTATTTTGTAGCCGAGTTTTTCTAAACCTATATTTACTATTTCGGTTTGAAATAATTCTTGTATCCAGGTACTATTGGCACTACGAATAGTAACTGTTTCAGAAGAAGTGGGAACTTGTTGACAGGAAGTAAAAATTATTAATAAGCTGGTGAAGATTGTTCCTAAAATAGTTTTGAGATATTTTTGTTTCATTTTGGTTTGATTGAGAAAACTTTCATTATTCATTAATATAGCAATCCTATTTTATTTGTGTATAAAAATCTTACTGTTTTTAGGGAACAGTTAAGAGTTTCAGTTTTTTTATCTACTTTTTGATTACCCGCAACCAATTTAGGATTGCTATAGTATTTTACTACTTTCAATACTAAATATTTACAGCAGGTTCCGAAGTTATGAGGTACTAATGTTGACGGTTAAGAATTTAAATTTCCTACGGAATGCTCCACAAACAGAATTCAGAATGAGCGAAGTTTACCGGAAACTTTTGCACACTCAGTTTTACCCTCGGCGCGTCTGGAACCTATTGTCACTACTTTTACCTTCTAGTCAATCCTTTCCTTGAAAATAAGAGTTCATTAATTGATAATTACCTCTGGTTAAAACCGCTACGGAATTGAATATAAGGAAATATTATTTCTTCTCTTGGTCTCATGAATATGGTGATGATATCCACTCTTATCAGAGCCGCTCCGAAGATCGCCATCCCACCCTTCAGGAAACTACGAAGATCGACCGCTTTTTTCCCCTTAAAATGGGGAGGCTCTAAACCAGAATTATTTAATTAATAATTAATAATTAATAATTAATAATTAATTATTAATTATTTAACTAGCTTCTTGTCTTGCTAATTCCAACCAACTATCATATTGTTGCTGATTATTTTTCACCCATTCTTGAGCATGACGCAAAATATCTTCTGGTTGATCTTCTCCATTTTTGATGCGTAAACTTTCAGCATTCATATCAGCAACTGAAATTTCAACTAATTCAAACCATTTTTTAGCAACTGGATTATTTTCTAGGAATTTTTTATTAGCAACAATACCCTGATATACTTTAGGAAGGCCAAGATTTTTACCATCTACTGATGTATCTTTTTCAGTCAGATTTCCCATAGATTTTGGTAAAGAAGTAAAAGGAACTTCTAACCAAACAACATCTTCTCCTGGTTTTAAAACTGCAGATATCCAGTGTGGATTATAGGCATAATAAATAATAGGTTCCCCTTTTTGATAACGAGTAACAGCATCTGCCAAAAGCACTGTATATTGGCCTCGATTATGTTCTACAGTATCCTCTAATTCATAAGCTTGAAGATGATGGTCTATAGTCAGTTCACAAGCCCAACCAGGATTACAACCAACTAAATTTGCTTTACCATCCTTATCTGAGTCAAAAAGCTTGGCTATTTCTGAATCTTTTAATTGTTCAATGTTAGTAATGTTATATTTATCGGCGGTTTTTTTATCGATTTGATATCCACTATTTCCATTAGGAGTTAAATTTCCAACTTTCTCTAATTTTTCTTCACCACCAGCATTTTCAAAGAATTTATTGTGCCCTGGTTGGTAGTAAACAACACTATAGTCTAAATCTCCATTGCCTATGGAAATATAAATTGCAGGATAATCAATTTGTTTAGGTTTTTCGACCTTGTAGCCTAATTTTTCTAAACCTATATTCACAACTTTGGTTTGAAATAACTCTTCTACCCAACCAGTATTGTAAGCACTTCTAATGGTAATAACTTGATCGGTAGGAACTTGTTGACAGGAAGTAAAAATTATTAATAAGCTGGTAAGGATTGTCCCTAAAATAATTTTGAGGAATTTTGGTTTCATTTTGACCTGAATAAATCTGATGATTTTTAGCTTGATTTAGACTTAAAATTTTATAGTAAAAGTAAGAATAACTAGGACTTTATTGTTAATTACAGTTATTTTCCCTAGTTACTCTCAGCTAAGACTGTAGCTTAAATTAATCTATTTATTTTGTAAATCATCTCTTCTGGCTTTCTTTTGTTTTTTTGTAATCACGATATAAGGTTTATCAACCTTTGGAGGCAGACATAATCTTTTTTCTTTTCTAGTGCAGGATGGTGGAAATAACTGACTAGTTACAAAATCCTAAAACAATTACGAATCAAAAATGATTGACTGCAATAAAGTGCGTTTTACATTCTAGAGGGGCTGTGTGCGAAACCATTTCCACACTTTAAAAGCGCCGTAGGAAACCTCGCTAATTAGCACTCGCTTTTAACTTCCGCGTAGCGGCACTAATCCCTATTTCCTAAAAAAAAGAAATTATGTACCTCACGACTTATGATAACTGCTATATAATTAAAGTTTGCAGTAAAAATTTTCAATTAAAATTATGGCCAAAAAATTGCAGGTAGTCTTGAATCAAGATGTTAAAAAATTAGGAGTATCGGGAGATGTGGTAGAAGTAGCTCCTGGCTATGCTCGTAACTATTTGATTCCTCAGAAAATTGCTTTTCGCACTACTCCAGGTGTTCTTAAACAAGTAGAACGCCGTAGAGAACAAGAACGACAAAGACAAATAGAATTGAAGCAAGCAGCAGAAGCTCAAAAGACAGCTTTGGAAACAGTTGGTCGCTTTAAAATTGCTAAACAACTTGGTGAAAATGATGCGATTTTTGGTACCGTTACTGATAGAGAATTAGTTGATGTAATTAAGGAAAATACTGGTCAAGAAATTGATAGACGTGGCGTTACTTTGCCAGAAATTAGCAAAGTTGGATTTTACAAAGCTCAAATTAAACTTCATTCAGAAGTAACTGCTGAAGTAGAGATTCAAGTAGTAGGTAGTTAACAGTTATCAGTTATCAGTTATCAGTTATCAGTTGAACTAGAAACATAAATAACTGATATCTGATTGGGGAAATCTCAATTTTGAATAAAAACAAAAATTTATTGGTTTTCCGAAAATTACCCAATATTTTACAACTCAAATTATATTGCTATAGATGTCTAGCGATCGCCTACCTCCCCAAAATATTGAAGCGGAAGAAGCTATTTTAGGTGGTATTCTCCTCGATCCAGAAGCTGTTAGTCGAGTAACAGAGTTATTACGCCCAGAGTTTTTTGCCATTGAAGCTCATCAAATTCTTTATAAAGCAATGTGGCAACTTTATAATCAAGGCAAACCTACAGATTTAATGACTGTTACCAGTTGGCTTACTGATAATAATCAATTAGAAAAAATCGGCGGGCAAGTAAAAATAGTTCAACTATTAGAACGAACTGTTTCGGCGGTTAATATCGACCAATATGCTGCTTTAGTTATTGATAAATATATCCGCAGAAAATTAATTCAAGCAGGAAATGAAATTTTTGATTTAGGGTTTCAAACAGCTACTGAATTAAAAACTATTCTTGACCAAGCTGAACAAAAAATATTTGCTCTAACTCAGGATAAACCACAACAAGATTTAGTTCCTATTTCTGAAACTTTAATCAATACTTTTCAGGAGATTGAAGATAGAAATGAGGGAATTGCTTTACCTGGTCTTGCTTGCGGTTTTTACGATCTAGATGCTATGACTGGAGGTTTTCAACGTTCGGATTTAATTATTGTTGCTGGTCGTCCCTCAATGGGAAAATGTGCTGCTTATGATACTTTAGTTTTACAAAAAGATGGCAGTTTAATTACTTTGGCAGAAGTTTATCAAAGGCAAGAAACGGAGTTATTAACTTTAGGTAAAAATTGGAAGTTTCAGATTACTAAACCTTCTGCTTTTATTGATGATGGAATTAAACCTGTATTTAGGGTAAGAACAAAATCAGGAAGATTTGTAGAAACGACAATTACTCACCCTTTTCTAACGGTTGATGGTTGGAAACCTTTGGCAAAATTACAGGTAGGAGAAAAAATAGCTGTACCTCGTCGGTTAGATGTTTTTGGCGATGAAAGTATTCCAGAAAATAAGTTTGCTTCTCTGATTGATTCGGATAATTTCTGTCTTTTTCCTATTGTCTTTAAATTAGAAAAGTCACAATTAGCTTTATTTATTAGATATTTATTTTCCCAGGATGGATGGGTGAAAATATTGGAGAGTAGGAGAGTATGTTTTGGTTATTCTGTGGTGAGTGAAAAGTTTGTTAGGCAAGTACAACATCTTTTACTCAGATTTGGAATTATTGGTGCTATTGAAAAGGTTGTTAAAGAATTTCCTACGGAATACTCTGCAAACAGAAGTTGTTTTTGTAATAAGGATTTATGGCATTTGACAATTACTGATGCTTTGTCTCAGAAAAATTTTATTGTAGATATTGGCGGCTTTGATTCTAAAAAATTCGATTTTGATCCTAGCTGGTTAAATTTAACTACAGAAAGTAATTTCTGGGATGAGCAATTGGAAAATACAGAAGTTTTCTGGGATAAAGTTCTTTTTCTAATGGAAAATTTTGCTAAATCTAGATGGTTTTCACTACAGAAGAGAAATGGCAAAAGACAGACGAATAAAAATTTCAGGCATTTAACTACTTGTGAGACTTTATCTGTGAAAAGTTGTGTGGGAAATATTAGTAGTTCTCTATCAAAAGATTTGGATTTACTCACAAAGAAAAATTCTTGGGTTGAAAAACTCAAAGATTGGGAAATTTTCAGGAATGAAATTACTTATGTGACGGAAAAATCTGTCGAATATAGATGGTTTTCACCAGAGAAGAGAAATGACAAAAGACAGACAGATAAAAATTTCGGACATTTAACTACTTCTGAGACTTTTGGTGAAGAAAATCTTCTGGCAGATATGAGAAATTTTCCATTAAAAAGTCTGGATTTCTCCTCTAGCATATTAAATTTAGTCAGACAGCATAATTTCTGGGTTGAGAAATTAGAAAATACAGAGGTTTTCGGGAATGAAATTACTTATGTAACGGAAAAGTCTGTCGAATATAGATGGTTTTCATCAAAAAATCTGGATTTCGACTTCGATAAATTAAATGTAGTCAGACCAGAGAATTCCTGGAAGGAGGAATTAGAACATATAGAAATTTTCTGGGATACATTGGTTAACCTAGTAGAAAGTTTTGTCGAATCTAAGAATCGGTCAGTAAATAGTAGAACTGTAAAAAGAAAGTCTCCTAAAAATTCTGAGAATTTAACTACTACTTATATTATCTGTGGGAAAAATATTCTGGAAGATATAGAAAATTTTTCATCAAAAAATCTGGATTTGGACTTCGATAAATTAAATGTAGTCAGACCAGAGAATTCCTGGAAGGAGGAATTAGAAAATATAGAAATTTTCTGGAATGAATTGCTTAGTATAGTGGCAAATTTTGCCGATTCTCAAAATCAGTTGGTCAAGAGTAGAAGTGTCAAAAGAAAGTCTCCTAAAAATTCTGAGAATTTAACTACTACTTATACTATCTGTGGAATAAATTTTCTGGCAGATATAGGAAATCTTCCATCAGAAAATCTGGATTTTAACTCCGACAGATTCACTTTAGCTAAACCGGGTAATGCCTGGAAGGAAAAATTAGAAAATAGGGGATTTTTCTGGGATGAATTGGTGAATCTGGTGGAAAATTTTGCTGAATCTCAAAATCAGTCACTTCAGAGTAGAACTGTCAAAAGAAAGTCAGATAAAAATGCCGATAATTTAACGACTACTGATACT